>CAZFUU010000162.1:0-3799 GCA_964522565.1 uncultured bacterium
GGGTCCTTCCGCAAATCAAGGCGCTGGTAAAGAATCAAATCCCGGTGCTCGGGCATTTGGGAATGACGCCGCAGACGGCCTCTAAAACGGGATATAAGGTTCAGGGAAAAACAAAAGAAGAAGCCGCGCGGATTCTGCGGGAAGCGAAAGAACTCGAACGCGCCGGGGTTTTTGCCGTTGTGCTGGAATGCGTTCCTTCCGATTTGGGCGCGGCTGTGACACAAGCGATTCGGATTCCGACGATTGGGATCGGAGCCGGCCCCGCCACAGACGGGCAAATTCTGGTGTTACATGATATTTTAGGGTTTCAATCGATTGTCAAACCCCGGTTTGTCCGCCGCTACGCGGATCTGGGTTTGGCCGTCTCGGATGCCGTTACTTCTTTTCGCCGGGATGTGCGGGAAGGAAAATATCCGAGTCCTGAAGAAAGTTTTGGGACGGTTTAATTATTGAGTTATTAGGTGTTTTTGAGAAGTCAGGTAAAATTCCCGCTGCTCAGCACTGACTGTCATTGAAAAAAGAAATGAGAAGTCAGTGCAGTCCTTGAACTTCTGTTAGAAAAAGCGGGTAAAGGTAGTTCAAGGGCAGACAGTTCCCGTCTCCGCCGGGAAAACTCGCCTCGGGAATTTTACCTGACTTCTTCCAGATCAAGTATATTTTTGATTTGGCCGGACGGTATGATGACCGCGTCCGACACAAAGCTTGACGGATCCGCCTATTATTGTGGCGGAAGTTTGGCCCCGTAGGGGGCACTGTTTGAGCGCATGCGTCATACCGTCCGGCCAAACGGGTGTTGCAAAAAATAAAACCGTAACGATTTAGCGTGGATTTTCTCTAGTTCTGATGGCAACAGGCCGATGAATAAGTGACAAACAGTTTGAAGGGAATGTTCGATGGACTCGCGAAATTCATCAGAGAAAAACAAAAACAGCAAAATTAATTTTTCGATTTTAATTTTTTTCGTCGGGCTTCTTTTTACCGTCACGCTTTGGGACGCGTATTTTAACGGCGCCCGGCCCCTGGAAAAAGAGCTCGCCAGCGGCTTGATTCTTGCGATGGGGATTTTGTTTTCCATTTCGGCGGGGCTGTTCAGCTGGTCGATTGAATCCCGGCGCGATTATCTCGAGCGGGAAGTGGAAAAGCGGACGCGCGAACTCTATCTTAAAAATTCCGAGCTGGAGGAAAAAAACAGGGAAATCGAAAATTATATTCATATTATTTCACACGATCTCAAGGCGCCCATTGTTTCCATCCAGGGGTTCGCGTCCATTCTCAAGGACGAAGCGAAAGCCACGCTGCAGCCGGAACAAATGGAACACGTGGAGCGGATTATCGCCAACGCCAAACGGATGAACGCGCTGATTCTCGATTTGCTTGAATTCTCCAGAGTCGGGCGGGTGGAGGACGAAAAGGAAGAAATCGACGTCAACAACACCGCCGCAGACCTTTTGTCGGAATTGCGTCCGCAAATCGAGAAAAAGAATATCAAGGTTGTGATTGCCGAAAATATCCCGCCGCTTTTCGGTTCAAAAAAACGGCTTAGCCAGGTTCTGGCGAACTTGATCAGTAACGCGGCAAAATATATGGGGACGCCCGCGGATCCAAAAATTGAAGTCGGTTTTTCCGAAGGACAGGCGCCGGGTTTTTGCAAAATTTGGGTGCGCGACAACGGTATCGGAATTAAAAAAGAATTCCAGGAAAAGATTTTTCAGATTTTTCAACGCGCGCCGAATTCCGTCAAAGAAGAAGGCACGGGGGTCGGGCTGAGCATTGTGAAGAAAATTGTCGAAATAAACGGCGGCAGGGTTTGGGTCGAATCCGATGAAGGCGCGGGGAGCACGTTTTATCTGACGTGGCCGCTGTCGGGGGCGGACGTTTGATAGGATGGCTTAAAAAGCAACCGGAGAAAGTAGATGAAAAAAATCGTCATTATCGAAGATAACGAAGATCACGCGATGTTGATCGGCTTGGCGCTGAAAGGCGAGGAGCTTTGCGTCGAGCGGTTTGAGAACGGAACGAAAGCCCTGGAGGCATTTGAAAAAATAACGGATCCCGCCAGCCGGCCGGACCTGGTGCTGCTGGATTTGAAACTTCCCGGGATTGACGGCTTCGGCGTTTTGGAAAAAATCAGGAAAATGCCGTCTCTTTTCGGGATGCCGGTGGTGATGCTGACCACGTCGAGCCGGCAGGAAGAAATCAAAAAGGCCTATGAGCTCGGCGCGTCCGGCTATGTCGTCAAGCCGGATGATTTCGGAAAAATGACGGAGAAACTGAAAAAAGTAAAGGCATACTGGTTCGAAGCCGTTGAGATGCCGGAGGTTTTGAAATGAGTTCGATTCAACCCGCTTTGCAATTGCTGCTCGTCGAAGACAATCCGGATCACGCCGCGCTTGCCAAAAACGCCATTCTGAAATCAAAAAGAAAGCAGTATCAGATTGAGGTCGCTCCCACCGCTGAGGACGCGATGGCACGCCTCGAGCGGGACAATGTTCATATGGTTATTTCGGATTTCCATCTGCCGGGGAAAACGGGCCTGCAGCTACTCGAATGGATTAACGAACATCACCGTCAGCTGCCGTTTATCATGATGACCGGCGCGGGCGATGAAAAAACGGCGGTGCAGGCGATGCAGGCCGGCGCGTACAATTACATCGTCAAGGATGACACCTACCTGGATGTGCTTCCGCACGTGATTGATGAGACGTTTATCAAGGATTTGGCGGCCAAGGAACGGACGAAGTATGAGCAGGAAATTCGCCAGAAAAACGCCGCGCTTGAAAAGGCAAACCGTGAGCTTCAGAAGCTCGATCAGCTGAAATCGGACTTTATCGCGTCAGTCAGCCATGACATCAGAACGCCGCTGAATTCCGTGCAGGAAAGCGTTTCCCTGATTCTGGACGGCGTGGTGAATCCTGCCGACGAGCAGGGAAAAAAAGTCCTTGGAATCGCGAAGCGCAACATCGTACGTCTCGCGGAGATGATTAACGACTTGCTGGATTTCTCGAAACTGGAAGCGGGAAAAATGCGGCTTCATGTCGCGCCGGCCGATATTCAAGTGCTTATCGATGAGGTGCTCGGGAATTTAAAAGCCCTGTCGGATAAAAAAGAACTGCAAATGGTGTTTGATCCGGCTGATAATTTTCCGCGGATTGACTGCGACGGAGACCGGATGGTGCAGGTGTTGACCAATTTAATCGGAAACGCGATTAAATTTACGCCGGAAAAAGGTAAAATTACGGTGACGGTGGCCGAAGAAGGAACCGACCAGATTACGGTTACCGTGGCGGATACGGGCCCGGGGATCCCGAAAGAGGATTTGGTCCGCATTTTTGAGAAATTCGAGCAGTCGTCCGAGCCGGCCTCAACCGCCATCAAGGGGACGGGATTGGGGCTTGCGATTTGTAAAGAACTGGTTAAACTGCATCACGGCCAGGTTTGGGCGGAAAGCGATCCCGGGCAGGGCAGCCGCTTCATCGTCCGGATTCCCGTGCGTTTTCAGAAAACGGAAGATCAATAGCCCATTTCGGAATCAAACCGGAGAAAAAATTGACACACGCGAAATCAAAAAAAATACTGATTATTGAAGACGATCAGGAACTGGCGGGGTTAATCCGCGTGCGGCTTGAATCCATGGGGTATGCGGTGAGTTGGAGCTCGCGGGGTTCGGAAGCCATCGAACGGGTTAATCAGCAGGAACCGGACCTGATTGTTTTGGATTTTTTTCTTCCAGATATGGACGGGTTGACGCTCTTGCGGCAAATCAAAACGCCGATTGACATCATGACCGGAGAAACTCCCC
>CAZFUU010000163.1:0-3759 GCA_964522565.1 uncultured bacterium
AGATCCCTGAAAGGACTTGAGCCCAGAGACGGCAAAACGCCGATAACCTGAAAATTATTTCTGTTAATCTTAATGGTTTGGCAGATCGGATTTTCTTTTTCAAAAAGCGCGTCTTTAACGGTGCGCCCCAAAAGCACCACGCGTTCACGCCCTGTATTTTCCTTTTCCGTAAAAAAACGCCCCATGACCGGCACCTGATTTTTCATCTCGGCATAATCGGGAGTCGTGCCGACAATTCTCGTTATCCAGTTTTTGTCTCCGTAGACAAGCTGGCCGGAGCCCAACACCTGCGGCGCAATCCGCCTGATGAGCGGTATTTCCCGCATCGCCGCCGCGTCTTGAAGCGTCATCCGCGTGACAGACCCCGCTTCGGTTGCCACGCCGCGCACCGCAACAGAGCCCGGCCGCACGGACAACAAATTGGAACCAAGCCGGGATAATTGCTGTTTGATGGATTCCTGGGCGCCGCTGCCGAGCGCCAGCATGGTGATCACGCAAGCGACGCCGATTAAAACACCCAGCATGGAAAGAAAAGACCTCAGCTTGTTCGACCAAATCATGCGGACCGCCTGCCGAAAATGCTCCTGAAATTCTTTGCCGCTGTAGGGCTTTCTCCGGTCCGCCGGAAAATCTCCCGCCGGTTCGGGTTTCGAAACGCAAGCTGTTTGTGTTGTCTTTTCATCGCTGATCACTTTTCCGTCGTGCATCTTGATGATCCGTTCGGCGGCGCGTCCAACATCTTCGTCATGCGTAACAATAATGACCGTCATCCCTTGTTGATGAAGCTTCTTTAAAATTCCAAGAATTTCACTCCCGGATTTCGAATCGAGATTTCCCGTCGGTTCATCCGCTAAAATGAGCCGCGGGTCGTTCACAAGCGCGCGGGCAATCGCTACCCGCTGCTGCTGGCCGCCGGAAAGCTCATTCGGGCGATGGCGAATGCGATCCTCCAGCCCGACCTGCCGGAGTAAATTGATTGGTTTTTGATCGTTGACAGCGGGGTGGTTCGAATACAAAAGAGGAAGCATGACATTTTCGACGGCCGTCGATCGCGCCATTAAATTGAATTGCTGAAACACAAAACCGACAATCCGGTTGCGCAAAAATGCGTATTCATTTTCATTCAAACGGCTGACGTCTTTGCCCATCAACCGGATCGTTCCGCGCGTCGGCGCGTCCAGGAAGCCGAGAAGATGCATCAAAGTCGATTTGCCGGAGCCGGAAGGCCCCATAATGGCGATAAATTCACCGGCCTCAACGGTAAGGGAGGCGCCGCACAGGGCATTAATTTCAATTTCGCCGACCCGATAAACCTTCTCGAGATTTTCAACCTCAAAAAGCGTCATGACCGTCTTCTTTGTTGACTGGCCGGCCGTTGCGGGAACGGAGAGAACGCCCCTTTCATCTGAACTTCCTTCTTTCGCACAACCAGAATATTTTCTCCCGCTTCCAGCCCTTTAAGAATTTCCGTGTTTTTCCCATCAGAATCCCCGATTTTAACGGGCACCGGAACAGGGGCTCTTTTTTTTCGCTGATAAACGGCGAAATCGGTCGCCTCCGGCTTCGGGATTTGCCTTGGCCATTCCGCAATCGCTTCGGAAGGCACCAGCACGACATTTTTGCGCTCAGAAACAATAAAGGTCACATTGGCCGTCATTCCGCTTCGAAAAACCGGCGGAATTTCATCCGGAATAATTGTAATGGCATATACATTCACATTGTTCAGCAGCCGGCTTTCGTAGCTGATGTGGTCTACCCTGCCGAAAATGTGCCTGTCCGGATACGCGTCCATGAAAATTTCAGTTTTTTGCCCGAGTTCAATTTGGGAAAGATCGGTTTCGTCAACCAACCCTTCCACAATAAGCCGATCCGAAATAACCACCACCGGATCCGTTGTTCCAACGGTTTGCCCCGGCTCAACAGCCCGCACGATGATGGTTCCGTCCAGAGGCGCAGTTAAAGGCGCGGCTTTATACGCCGATTCCCACCTTCGAAATGTTTCTTCATCCTGCGACCGTGCCGCGTCAAGAAGAGCGGCTCTCTCGACAGAGCTCATCCACGCCACTACTTGTCCTTGTTTGACTTCCTGGCCTTCACGGACCAGCACCTGCTCAACTCTTCCCGCAATCGGCGGCTTGACTTCAACCCGATTATAGGGTTTTACCTCGCCCGTGGCAGAAACGCTCACGACCAGGTCCCCTCGATCGGACTTAACCGTCCTTAATACCTCCAAATCTGAATCCGCCGAGAAAAAAGACAGCCCCGCCTTGATTAAAACCAAAAGAACGGCTCCCGCGACGAGCCACCTCCACCGTTTTAAAATTGCTTTAAACTTCTGCCTACCTGACATGAACAACCTCCTCCAGCGTGGCCCCTTTTGACAAATTCCAGCGCGCTTCCTGTTTAAGCGCATTTGCCAGACTCAGAACATAATTTCTTTCCGAGTCGGCAAATTCCTGCTCGGCAATATCAAAATCCTGAAAGCCGACAAGGCCGGTTTCGTATTGAACACGCACAATATCGGCCCGCTTCCGGGCCGCGATTAAAAAATATTCGCGAATTTTAACTTGTTCAACCGCGTCCAAAAAACCCGCCCAGTCAGCCGCCAGTTGAGCGACCGTTTCATCCCGGGCGCTCCGGGCGGCCTCTCTCGCCGATTCATAATCGGCCTTTGCTTTTCGAATCGCCGACACATTCTTTCCGCCGGAAAAAAACGGCACGCTGATTTTCAGGCCTAAAAAACTTTCCTTTTTTAAATCGGAACTGTGTTCTCCGGAATAACCGTATCGCGCCGACCCGTCCACCTGTGGCCAAACAGACCCCTGGGCGGCAATAATCGCCGCCTTATAAGCTTCGGCCGTTTTAAGCGACTTTTTCACCGTCGGAACGGCCCTGACAAGTTCACGGTAATCGGGACGGCTTTCAGATAATGCCGGAATCATGTTTTCCAAATTTCCGCTGACTTCAAGCTTGTTTGGGATACTGCCGCCCAGCTCGCGCCATAAACGGATGAATTGCGTTTCAACTTGGCGAAGCGTTTGCCTGACATCCAGGGCGGACTGTTCTGAGATGGCATCCGCGCGCAGGGCCGAACCCAAATGCTCGCGGCCCGCTTCATACCGCAAGCGAACCATTTCGGCGTTTTGACTGCGCCGGTTTTCGATTTTTTGCTTCACCTCGACCAGCCGCTCAAGCCCGAGCAAATCGACATAGGCAACGCGCAAACGGTACCGGACATTCGCGCTGGTTTCTTCATACGCAAGCCGCGCGCTTTCAAGATTTTTTCTCGCCTGGAGCACCCTGCCCGTCGTACCGAATCCGTCAAAAAACGACTCTTGCGCGCTAAGCCCGAAGCCGGTATTGTTTGTCACTGACCCGCTCCCGGACCGGGCGCTCCCCCTGTCATACGCGCCTGTAATAGAAGGCAAATAGTCCCCGGCCGCGATGTCTCTTGATCTTGCGGCTGAGTCAATCCCTGACTTGGCGGACCGAATATCCGGATTGTGCTTCAAGGCCTCGGCCGACAACATTTCCCAATTCATTGTCACAGCCGGTTCCTTGACGTTCAATTCGACGGGAGGGAGTTGAACTCTAACGCAGGAACTAAACGCGACCAAAAACACAACCAGCGGGTGAAAACCAAAAAAGAAGACACGGAGATACCTTTTGAAAACGAGTTTTTTCAAAATGTCCGGTTTAAGAGAAATCATCGGCTAAAAATCCCTTTACAATCCATATTTCAGCCGCTAACGGCTTTTC
>CAZFUU010000164.1:0-3745 GCA_964522565.1 uncultured bacterium
GTGCCGGCCGATGAACCGGCTAAACGCGCCAGCTCTGAAAGGTAGTGTTTTTGACTTGGATTAGAGAAAAGTATCCCTAATAATCGAGATCTTATTTTTGATTTGGTCAGATAGACAGATTCAAGCATTTACTCACCTTTGAGTAAGAGTTTACTCAAAATTAACCTATTCTGCAAAAGGAAAATTTAATTTATCATTAGGTTGCAAACCCTCACCCTACCAGGTGTTTTTCTCCTTATGCAGGTCACGTTTAGTATGTGTTTAGCGTCCTTTAACAGTTAATCTGTCATTCCCGAATGCTTTTGCCTGCCTCGCTCGCCGCGGGCGAGCAAGCCGGCTTGTCCGCCGAGAGGCGGGCAGGCGGGTCGGGAATCCGGTTTTATCTGTTCGTGGATGCCCGATTAATACATTCGGGCATGACACTAAGGAACTTATAGACCCAACACCCGCCTGTAGACATCCATGTGCTTTTCGGCGGAGGTTCGCCAGCTGAATGATTTCGCGCGCTCAATTCCCCGCCCGGCTAATTCGTTTCGCAGCGCCGGATCTGTCATGATTCGACGCATTTGATTGACAAGATCTGTCTTGGAATTTGGGTCAAACCGCAGGCCGTTTCCCTCGCCCATGACCTCAGGAATCGAAGTCGCGTTCGCGCCAATCACGGGCGCGCCTGACGCCATCGCCTCGACAATCGGAAATCCGAATCCTTCGTAGAAAGACGGCTGAACAACCGCGAGCGCGTTTTGATAGGCGTTAACAAGATTAGTTTCGTCAACAGATGGTTCGTGAATAATATCCGGATCGCTGATGATCATTTGTTTCCAGTTTCTGACGATTTTCTGTTTTTCATCCAATCGGCCGATTAAACGAAGCTTTAAATTCGGAATGATTTTCTCATCGCGCAGTTTTTGAAATGCCTGAATCAGGAGCCCTGTGTTTTTGTGCGCTTTAATCAGGCCGACGTAGAGAAAATAGGGATGCCGGAATTGGCCGGTGCTGCCGGCCGCGTGTTGAAAAAACTCCGGCGCGATGCCGTGGTGAATCACGGTGATTTTCTCCGGTTTCGCCCAGAACATTTCAACCAGTTCTTTTTTGCCGTATTCCGAAACGGCGATGATCGCGTCCGCTTTGCTCACCGCGCGCGAAATCATGAATTTCGCGTATGAATAGGCCAACGGATTCGAGAGGTGCTGACTGAATCTGAGATGAATCAGGTCGTGAATCGTGACAATCAGCTTTTTTGTCCACAAAACCGGAATGTTGAAATGCGGGACGTGCAGGCACCCGGCATATTTCGCCGCCTGAAGCATATCAATTTGTTCCCGGAAGCCGTAGATTTTCGCGTCTGAACAGCGGTAGCCGGGAAATCCTGAAAACCGCGTGCGCGATTGCCGGTTTCCGATTAAATTGATTTGAATGCTGTCATCCGGAACCAGCGCGCCCACAAATCCGCGGATGTATCGGCCGATTCCCGTGTGCGCCGCCATCCGGACGTCAATCGCGACAGATGTGTTGTTTTTTTTCATAGCGGAAAGTTTCTGCCTTAAAGAATCCGGCTCTTTCACAGGGCAATGGATGAGAACTGCGCGCCCCCTGTCCGTCCGGATCACTTCCCTTTCGGTTACATGTCAATATGATTCCGGGTCGGTATGCTTGCCGGGCGTGTATGCCGGTATTAATTTTTTGATTTTTTTAATAATTCCCTTTTCATCCATGACGTTAGCCAGCCGCTCCAGATCCTTAATGTCCTTATGGAGTTCACGTCGGGGAAAATCCGCGGCCTGCGTCATATAAATCTTATCGTGTTTCGTGGCCTTGTCGTGTTCGATGTCCAGGAGGGTCTCCTCATAGAGTTTCTCCCCCGCTCGCAATCCGGTGAACCTGATCTCGATGTCCTTGTCGGGATCAAGGCCCGAGAGGGTCACCAAATTTCTTGCCAGGTCCAGAATCCGCATCTGTTCGCCCATATCAAGAATGAAAATTTCACCGCCTTTTCCGATAGCGCCCGCCTGCAGGACGAGTTGCGCGGCCTCGCTCGCCGTCATGAAAAACCGCTTAACGTCGGGGTGCGTCACCGTGAGCGGCCCGCCTCTTTCAATTTGCTGCTTAAAGATGGGGACAACGCTTCCGCTCGATCCGATGACATTGCCGAATCTGACCGCTATGAATTTTGTTTTTGAATCCTTCGCCTTTGACTGTATGACCATTTCGGCGATCCGTTTTGACGCGCCCATCACGCTGGTAGGGTTGACGGCTTTATCCGTGGATATCATCACGAAACTTTCCACGCCATAGTGTTCCGCCGCGTAGATTAAATTTCTCGTTGCCAGGATATTGTTTTTAACCGCGGACACGGGATTGTCTTCCATGAGCGGAACGTGTTTGTGCGCCGCGGAATGAAACACAATTTGAGGCCTGAATTTCGTAAACGCGTATTTCAATAGCCCCACGTCCTTGACGTCCCCGATTAATATTTGCGTTTTGATGTAGGGGTATTTATCTTCAAGTTCCAGTTTCAAAAAATAGGTGTCGTTTTCATTGTAATCCCATAGCACCAGCAGCTTCGGGTTGAACTGGATAATCTGTTTCGTCAGCTCAGAACCTATCGTCCCTCCCGCGCCCGTTACCAAAACCACTTTATCCTGAATAAAGTCGCTGACGTCTTTTGTGTCAATGGACACGGTTTCGCGGCCTAAAAGATCCTCGGGGCTGACGTCGCGCAATTGCTTGACCGTTATCTCGCCGGTCAATATTTTCTGGAATTCCGGTATGATCTTGATTTTGACTTCCGTTTTCTCGCATTTCGAGATGATATTTCGTATTGTCCGGCCGCTTGCCGACGGAATGGCGATCACAATCTCTTCAATGCTATTATTCAACACAATACTGTTGATATCATCGGTTGTCCCGAGCACCCTTACCCCGTGAATGCGCACATTCTTTTTCGCGGGGTTGTCATCCACGAATCCCACCGGTTGATAGTGCCTCATCCGCGCGTGAATTAATTCGCGAACGACCAATTCGCCGCCCGCTCCCGCGCCGACAACAAGCATCCGCGTCAGGTTTTGATGACGCTTTCGCCTCAATTTAATCCATATTCTCGGGGAGAATCTTGCCGCCCCGATCAAAAATCCGCAGATTAAATAATCGATCAATAACACCGAACGCCCCATGATTTCCGCATGGCGCGTGAAAAAGGCGAGGGCAATAAGCAGCAAACTCCCGATGGTGACGGCTTTTAAAACGCTCAAAACTTCGCTGATGCTGGCGTAACGGAAAGACCATTGATATAACCCAAAAAAAACAAACAGGCCGATGCGAATCACGCTTGCCCAGAACATAAAAAACAGAAAAGGAGTGACCGCGAACTCGTCCAACCGCCAGTCCATTCGAATCATGAAAGACAGAAAAACAGACAGGTTGACGACAAATAAATCGATCAAAAACATCACCGGCCTTCTAAATTGATTTTGCATGGCATCCTTCAATATGTTCTGTCTTCCTGATCTGTCTTCAACTTCCAGTACTAATTAATCTTTCCGGCCAAGGCCAAGACGCTCAACCTTTTTAAGCTGAAGCAGTTTGCCTAACGCCTGAGCCACAGTCGGCAAAGCGACTTTGGCATTCGTTGAGATATCTTTCGGCGCCGCCTCGTCAACGGTCTGTAAATATTCCCAGACAGCGATTTGTTTAGGCGATAGCAATTTCTCGATATTTTCTTTCGACAAAAGCTCTACCGCCAACC
>CAZFUU010000165.1:0-3729 GCA_964522565.1 uncultured bacterium
AACAACTTGTGGAACCATCACCCCCATCTCTCCGCCACTAAAGCGTTGGCGGATCCGTCCTCTGGCGGATATCCTCCACCATCAAGGGGGAGGAAGTAACTGGAGCAATACCGTAAGCATATTTTTCCTGCCAAGCCGAAGGAAGTATATGATAAAAATCGGGATTATCGGATGCGGAGCGATCGGGACTTCTCTGGCGAAAGCCATTCGGCGAAAGTTTTCCGCCTTTTCCCGTCTTGCATATGTTTCGGACGTTTCCGCCGGCCAGGTCGCGCGTTTCAAAAGACGCTTGCGCGGAAACGGTCCGGCCGCGGTGCCGGTTGACCGGCTGATTGAAAAAAGCGACCTGATCATCGAAACCGCTTCCCAGGAAGCCGTCAGGCAAATCGTTCCCCGGGCGCTTAAAAAGGGGAAAAACATTCTGGTGTTAAGCGTTGGCGGGCTTCTGCAAATTCCGCATTTACGTGAAATTCTTGAAAAAAGCCGGGGGCATATTTTTGTTCCCTCAGGCGGTATTGCCGGGGTGGACGCCCTGCTGGCGTCCAAGGAATTCGTCGTGAGATATGTCCGGATTACGACGCGAAAACCGCTCAAAGGTTTGCGAGGCGCCCCGTTCTTTGCGCGGAAGAAGAATTTTTTTGAGAAAATTTTTCAACCGACGCTTGTGTTTGAGGGCACGGCCAAAGAAGCCATTCGTCATTTCCCTCAAAATATTAACGTGGCGGCGACCTTGAGCCTTGCGGGCCTGGGCCCGCGGAAAACGCGCGTCCGGATTTTTACGTCGCCTACATACAAGCATAACAGCCATGAAATTGAAATCAAAGGCGATTTCGGCCGGATTGTGACGAAAGTGACCAACCTGCCTTCCGAAGAAAATCCGAAGACCAGCATGCTGGCAATCGGCTCGACGATTGCGACGCTTGAAAAACTTTTCAGCCGCATGAAAGTCGGCACATAAATGTCATTTGGTCAAATCAATTTTGACCAAAATCAGGTGACGGACAACAGAACACAGATAACAAAAGGATCGATTTATTCTGTTATCTGTCCTCTGCGTTCTGTTTTCATGATGGAATATAGATGGAATCTGAAATCGTTATTCGCGGCGCCCGCGAACACAATTTAAAAAATATCGATATTAAAATCCCGAGGAACCGGTTGGTTGTGATTACCGGACTTTCCGGATCGGGCAAAAGCTCGCTCGCTTTTGATACGCTTTACGCCGAAGGCCAGCGCCGGTATCTTGAAAGTTTGTCGGCGTATGCCCGCCAGTTTCTTGACCGGCTGAAAAAGCCGGAGGTGGATTATATTTCCGGGCTTTCTCCGAGCATCGCCATCGAACAAAAAACAATCCCTCATAATCCGCGCTCGACGGTCGCCACGGTGACCGAAATTTATGATTATTTGCGGCTCTTGTTTGCCAAGCTCGGCCATGTCCACTGCCCCAAGTGCGGACGAGAGGCCAGGAGCCAGTCCACCGAAGAAATTATGCGGCAGGTTCTGGAACTGCCGGAGAGAACGCAGGTCGGAATTTTCGCGCCCGTTGTCGTCGGGCGAAAAGGCGAATACAAAAAAGAACTGCAGGAAATCTTCAAAAAAGGATTCACTCACGCGCGGATTGACAAAAAACTATACGATCTTTCAAAACCGGTAGCGCTGAAAAAGCAGAAACGCCATGATATTGACGTGTTGATTGATACCGTCGAGCTTCATTCCGGCAACAGGGATCGGATCCGCCGATCGCTGGAAGCGGCTCTCGAACTGGCCGGCGGAACCTGTCTGGTCAATGTCGTGTCTTCGGACGCGGAAAAACGCAGGCGGGAGCTGTTTTTTTCCCGGAAACGGACCTGCCTGAAATGCCGGATCAATTTCAAGGATTTAACGCCGAATTTGTTTTCGTTTAACAGCCCGTACGGCGCCTGCCCCAAATGCAGGGGAATCGGCAAGCTTTCACAAGTCATGTCCGGGCGCGTGATTGCCGACCCTTCAAAGCCGCTTCTCCGGCGCGCCATTAACGAAGAAATTTATTTTTCATTCAACCAGTATGTGATCGAGGATCATGTCCATGAGCTCAAGTATCACTTTCATTTTGAACTCGGCACACCGTACCGGGATCTGTCACCGCAGGTCCAGGAAGCGCTTTTCTGGGGAACGGATGAAATCACGGGGCTGATCGAGGAATTGGAAGATTTATTTTATTCGACCAGTTCGGAGACAATCAAACGCAAGGTCCGGAAATTTATCCGCGAAGACATCTGCCCGGCATGCAAAGGGGCGCGTTTGCGCGAAGAATCCGTCGGCGTCAGGATTGCCGGCAAAAATATCGTCGAGCTTGCGGGCCTTTCGGTGGAGCGGGCGCGCGCGCTGTTCGAAAAAATGAACTTCACGGGCAGTGAACAGAAAATCGCCGAGACCATTTTAAAAGAAATTCGCCATCGCCTGCGGTTTCTTGAAAATGTGGGGCTGGGGTATCTGACGCTTGACCGGACCGTGACGACCTTGGCGGGCGGGGAACTTCAGCGAATCCGGCTGGCGGCGCAAATCGGCGTTGGGCTGAGCGGCGTTTTGTATGTTCTGGATGAGCCGAGCATCGGGCTGCATCCGAAAGACAACCACAAGCTGTTGAATACGCTGATTGAACTGCGCGACATGAAAAATACCGTTGTCGTGGTCGAGCACGACGAAGACACGATGCGGCGCGCCGACTGTGTGATTGACCTGGGGCCCGGGGCGGGGGCTTCCGGCGGCGAATTGATCGGAGCGGGCACTGTTGAGGAGTTGGGACGATCAGAGCGTTCTTTAACCGGCAAATACCTCACGCGCCGCTTGACGATTGAACTTCCGGCCGCGCGCAGAAATTACCGGCAGGCCAAAATCATTTATGTGAAGGGATGCAGGGAGCACAACCTCAAAGGTGTAAACGTCTGCTTTCCCGTGGGATGTTTTACCTGCGTCACGGGTGTTTCGGGGTCGGGCAAGAGCACGCTGCTTCACGACATTTTGTTCAAGGCGCTTCACAATCATATCTGGAAAACGGACTATCCGGTCGGAAAACACCGGGCCATTTCCGGCTTGAGTGAAATCGACAAGGCGATTGAAATCGACCAGGCCCCGATCGGGCGCACGCCCCGGTCAAATCCCGCGACCTACACCGACATTTTCACGTTTATCCGGAAGCTGTATTCGGAAATGCCGGAAGCGAAACTGCGGAATTTCGGCCCGTCAAGATTCAGTTTCAATTTGAAAGGCGGCCGGTGCGAATCCTGCCGCGGCGAGGGCTACCAGAAACTGGAGATGAGTTTTCTGCCGGATCATTACGTCCTGTGCGAAATGTGCAGGGGCGTTCGTTACAATCCGCAGACGCTGGAAGTGAAATACCGCGGCAAAACGATCGCCGACGTACTTGATTTGTCCGTGGAAGATGCGCTCGAATTTTTCTCGAATATTCCGCAGGTTCGCGAGCGGCTGAAAATTTTGGCGGAAATCGGACTCGGGTATGTCAAGCTCGGCCAGCCGTCGACGACGCTGTCGGGCGGCGAGGCCCAGCGAATTAAGCTCGCGGCGGAACTGGCAAAAAAAAGTACGGGCAAAACGTTTTACATCCTGGATGAGCCGACGACCGGCCTTCATTTCGCGGACATTCAAAATCTGCTGAAAGCGCTGTTCCGCCTGCGGGACGAGGGGAATACGGTGGTCGTGATTGAACACAACCTGGAAGTGATCAAAATG
>CAZFUU010000166.1:0-3702 GCA_964522565.1 uncultured bacterium
AAAAATTCGCGATTCATGTTTTATGGAATGTCCATTCAATGTCATTGCGAGCGGAGCCCTGCCCGTCCGGCAGGCGGGGAAGCAATCTCGAGTCGCCTGATTGCCACGCCCCATTCCGCCACAAGGCGTCGGGCGGATCCGTCCTTTGGAGGACAGGGCTCGAAATGACGGTGTCTTCATCGATGCTGAATCGGCAAGAAGGTAAGAAGGAAGCCCATCAGGCGATCGCGCTTTATAATTACTTGCTTGAACGCGAGTCATTCCGGAATCTGATTCGGCGAATACCGGTTCCGGTAGCGGGCGCGGTTGCGGACGAAAAAGTCCGGGCGGCTTTTCAGCCGCGAAAAGGCACCTGGAGCCCGACTCGCCTTGAAGAATATGCCGAATGTCCTTACCGTTATTTTTCACACCAGCTCCTGAACCTGGAGAGCCAGTCGGAGGGAATCGATATCCGGCGCAAAGGGACCATTTTGCATGACGTGCTGGAAAAATTTTTCGTCTGGCGGCGGGACGAAAGGGGCGGATGCGTGGAGATTGCCGAAGCGCTGGATTATGCGATGAAACGGTTCGACGAATTATGGAACGAAGAGCCGCTGACGGGCGATCAGTTTTATAAAATCGAACTCGAACGGTGCGGGATGCGTGAAATGATCGCCGAGATTCTCCGGCTTGAACTGGTGGAGAAAAAGCCGCCTGTTTCCGGATTAGTCCCCGCTCATTTTGAATATCAATTCACAGGGCTTCAGGTGAAAGGGGAAAAACGTTCATTTTGCCTGACCGGTAAAATTGACCGCATTGACGTCGATCCGGCCGGGCAATACGCGCTTGTGATCGATTACAAAACGGGCAAGACCTTCAAAAAGAAAACTCTCGTGAACGGCACGTCGCTTCAACTGCCTTTTTACTTAATCGCGATTGAAAAAGAACTCGGGCTCAAGCCGCTCGGAGGGCAACTGTATTCGCTTTCAAAAGGAAAGTCGTCGGGTTTTCATCATCAGGAAAACATCAAGGCGGCGGGCGTCGAGGCGCCGAAAAGAAGCCGGCTTTCCGCGCCGGAGTTTCAAGAGGTGATTTCCCGCGCGGTCCGTTTTGCGGAAAAATATGTGGAAGGAATTGAAGCCGCTGGAATTCCGGTCCGGCCGCGTGACTGCGTAAGCTGGTGCCCTTACTCGGCGGTTTGCAGAATCGAAAAATGGCGGCTTGAGCATATTTACCGGGAGATTCGGGAAGAAGATGCAAAAGCAAAATAAAGAGATCGAATTTAAGTGCCATCAGTGCGGCGAATGCTGCCGGCAGGCGGGGTTTGTGTATTTGAAATCCGGGGAAGCGGAGAAAATTTCGGAGGCACTTGGTCTGAACGCCTATGAGTTTAACGCGCGCTTTTGTGATTTGCAGGGCCGGCAGCGCCTTGTGTTGAAGAAAAACGCGGATGAAAGATGCGTTTTTTTAACACCAGAGGGGTGCTCAATCTATTTGGCGCGACCTCAACAGTGCCGCGATTTTCCGGTGCTTTGGCGGACTCAGCGCAGCGAAGCATATTGTCAGGGGCTTTTGGCTTAAGAAGAGGGAGGGTGGAATGAAATTTTCGGTTCAAATTCTGGCGGTTACGTTTTGGCTCGGTGTGTTCGCGTTTGGGATTTCGAGGGATGTTTGCGCGGACGTCATTCATTTTATCAACGGCGATCGCCTGTCGGGCATCATTCTTGAATCCGGAAAAAATGAAGTTGTCATTGAGTCAGAAATAGTCGGAATCTTAACGTTGTCCAGGGAGAATATCAAAAGAATCCAACCGGCCGGTGAACAGCCAAAAATCTGGAACGGAAAAATGTCCGGCTCCTTTGACCTGATCAAGGGAAATACGGAAACGGCGGCGCTGGGCGGCGGAATCGCGGTGAAACGAAAAGTCGTGAAAAAGAATGAATTTGATTTCAGCGTAAATGGTTTTTATGGCTCGTCGGACAAAAAAATGAACGCGCAACGTTACGACGCGATGATTCGTTACGCTTACAGCTTCGGACGGTCAAAAAAATGGTACCATTTTTATAAAACGGAAGCGGACCATGACCGTTTCGCCAATATCAATGCCCGCATGACGCCCTCAACGGGGATCGGGTACTGGTTTTGGGACGAGCCGTCCTGGAAGCTGATGAGCGAATTGGGCGTCGGCGTCACGATGACCAATTACCGTGACGACAGGAAAAATACGGCCGATTTTGTGCTGATTCCGCGCGTCTACGTGGAAAAGACGTTGCGCGGCAAAGCGAAAGTGTCGGAAGATTTTACAGCCTATCCTTCGCTGACGAATGCCGGTGAGTACCGCCTCAAATCCGAAACCGCTCTCACAACGCCGGTCGCGGAGGATATCAATTTGAAAGTCAGCTGGATCAATCTTTACAACAGTCACCCGGGCGGAGATACAAAAAAACTGGATCAACAATTACTGTCTTCACTGGAGTATCAATTTTAAAGATGGCTGAGTTAACACAAACACAAAAACAGGCGGTCGAGGCGGTCAGCGGCAATGTATGCGTTGCCGCTGGCGCCGGAACGGGAAAAACGCGGGTACTGGTTGAACGGTTTATTTATTTAATCGAACAAAATCTCGCCAGGCCGGCCGAAATTTTGTGTATTACGTTCAGCGAACGGGCGGCCAATGAAATGAAATCCCGGATCGCGGAAACGTTGCGCGCGCGCGAACTTGAGACGGCCCGCCGTGACCTTGAAAATGCTTATATCGGGACCATCCACGCGTTTTGCGCCCGGGTCCTTCGCGAACACCCCGTTGAAGCGGGCGTTGATCCGAATTTTCGTGTCATTGAAGAAGACCAGGCCGCCATGTTCCGTGAATCCGTTTTGGATGCGTTGATACAGGCGCGTTTTTCCGAGCCCGATATTTTTGATCTTCTCAGGCGGTATTCGGAGCGAGATATTCGCCGGGCTATTCGGGATGTGTGCGACGCCGCACGGATTGAAAACAGGCCCGTTTCCGATATTGCTCTTTCTGGCCGGCACGCCGCGGAGGGTGAGAAAATTTTCAAGCGGGTCGAAGAGGCCCTTGAACCGCTTAAACGATTGAAAGGCAAAGCGGAGAATTGCGCCGGGATAGAGCCGCTGATTACACGGTTTTCCGCTCAGGATCAATTGGCTCATGGCGTGCTTGGTGGTGTAGGCGCGCGTGCGGGCGCCGGCAGTGTAACCTGGAAAACAGGGCAACCGGTTTTGAGCTGGGACGACCTTTTGCGGGCGGAGCAGGCCGGGAAAAAATTCAGAAGAGGCAAAGCTGAAGTCAACGAATTCCGCACCGCGCTCGACGATTGGATCGCGTGGAACGCGGAAGCGATCGGGCGAAAGTCTGGCGATACATTTCTTGTTTTGGCCGCTGATTTTGAGGCGCGCTATCAGGCATTTAAACGCGAACGCGGTGTGCTTGATTTTAACGACCTGGAAGGGAAGGCGGCCGCGTTGTTGGGCGGCTTGCTGCCGCAGCAGGCGGCCTGCCGGAATTTATACCGCCGGCAATTCAAGTTTGTGATGGTCGATGAGTTTCAGGACACCTCTCCGGTCCAGGATCGGCTGATTCATTTGGTGTCGCGGGAAGATAATCTATTTATCGTGGGCGATTGGAAGCAGTCCATCTACGGTTTTCGCGGGGCGGATCCGGGGCTGTTGCCAATAATCGTAGGGCAGACCGGGGAAATTCCC
>CAZFUU010000167.1:0-923 GCA_964522565.1 uncultured bacterium
TAGCAATGCCATTGCCAATCCCTGTAGACGCCAAAGTCTCCCTAGCAAGTAAAATCTGAAGAAGTATTTTTCTCTCAACAACCGGAGGGAATGACATTCGGTTAATAATTTCTCTCAAAGCGGAGGGTTTATCGTTGGCCTGAAGCTTGTAAAAAATTCCTCCTTTTTCAAAAGCCATTGCGAGACTGGTTTCCGTCTTTTCTTCCAGCTGGCCTCCAAAAAACGGATGTTTAATTTCTATCCCTTTTCCCGCGGCCCATTCCAAAAGTTCGGCTGGATGAAACCGGTACTGGTGATTGACATACTGCGCCGGCAACCCTTCTTCCCGGATCCAGCGGTAAATAGTCTCCGCAGAAACTTGAAACTGTTTCGTTATATCGCGAACTTTAAGCTGCATTGCAACCCTGCTCTTCCCGTACAGTCACACTCCAGATGTTCTGCTGGGTGATCAAAAAAAACAAAAAAGACCCTCTTTGCTCCCTTTTAAAACAGGAAATTGAGGCGTGCAGAAAACCTGCGGTGATGTGTTAAAACCGCTACAACAAAGATATTTTATACAAAAATTCGCGGGTTTCAAGAACTGTTATTAAAACAAATTTTGAATTTGGGCGCCAGTTTTTGTAACTATTTAGCAGATTGAATTAATTATCTGTAAAGAGTTATCCGCTTTTCTGTCATCCCCGCGAAAGAGGGAATCCAAAAACTGTGGACGGATTCGCAGATGCTTTAGTGGCGAAAAAACATGCGGGCATGACACAAGTGAGCGTGTCTGTTCCTTCAGAATGCTAAACAATTACCAGTTTTTTGGATTTTTTCTTCTCGCCTGTAACGGATCATGTTACGATACCCAGTGGAAAAAACATGAAAACTGTTGATACGATGATTATCGGCGGCGGAGCTTCAGGGCTTGTTGCAGCAATCAG
>CAZFUU010000167.1:933-3697 GCA_964522565.1 uncultured bacterium
TCCTCGCCTCCGGGGGCGGACGATGCAATCTGCTTAATGACCAGCTTGATGCTTCTTTTTACAACACTGAAGCACGCGCAGTTGTTACTTCAATATTCAAACAATTTGGGAAACCCGAAATTTTGGGCTTTTTCAAGCAGCTCGGCCTCTATACTTATTCGGACAAAGGCCGCGTTTTCCCGATGACAAACCAGGCGGCTTCTGTTCTCGACGTGTTGATTTTTGAAATCGAACGGCTTGGCATCGTTTGCGAACTAAACTGTAATATTTCGAAAATAAATCTAGCCAGCGAAGGATTTGTCGCTACATCCGATCATGGAAAAGAATTTCGAGCCAAGAAAATCATTCTTGCGTGCGGCGGGAAATCCTACCCCGCATTTGGCGCAGATGGCAGTGGCTATAAGCTTGCCCGTTCATTCAGGCACACACTGATCAAACCGGTCCCTGCTACAGTTCCGTTTGTCGTTAAAGACTCCCTTTGTCACAACCTTCAAGGCCAGAAAATTTTCGCGGCCGTTACCAGTTTCGTTCAAAAACGGCAAATCCGAAAAACCGCTGGCGAACTTTTATTTACCAAATACGGGCTTTCGGGGACGGCAATTCTAGACGCTAGTGACGAAATTTCCGTTGCCATTAACCGAAATGGGATTCAAGACGTTTCCGTGTCAATAGATCTCATCCCTTTTTTAAGTGAGGTCGATTTGATAAAAGTTTTAGCGGCCAGGATAGGGCAAGGATTGCCAACAGAACATTTGTTCGCCGGAATTTTACCTCGAAAATTTTCTTTCGCCTTTTCGTCTGTTTTAAAGACAGGCAATCCCAAGCTAATCGCGCAAACGCTTAAGCACAAACGATTTGCGGTCAATGGAACACGCGGTTGGAATGAAGCAGAGTTCACGGCCGGCGGGATCGACACAAATGAAATTGACCACGAAACGCTCGAGTCAAAATTGGTTAATAACCTTTACCTGGCAGGCGAAATATTAAACGTCCAAGGGCGACGTGGCGGATACAACCTTGCCTGGGCGTGGGCTTCTGGCCTTGTGGCCGGATTTTCTTCGCGTTAGCTGTCTTCGATTGACTGCTGGCTTGGGATTTGCCCGGAATCGTTTGTGTTTCCGTTTTTCCACGGCCCCGGAACATGCTTAAGGGGCCTGAAAATCGCCCCGAAAAATCTTCTGGATGTTTCACCCGTCTCCCGCATTCTCCTGCCGATGTCAAAAAAACTCTTCTTTTCAACCGGAACAACCACTTTTGATTTCGAAATTTCAATGTACCTGACAAACGCTTCCGATTCCGACTTTGTGTCGTCGGAATTCGTAATCACCGAAACCGCGCGCAAATTATCCTGTGGCGGACGCCCGAAAACACGCTGGTAATCTTCATACACGTTCCGCGTTTCCGTAAACCATTCACCGGGCTTTGGGACGCCGCTTCGCGCCACAATAATTCTCACGTTCTTTTTATACGGGCTCTTGGCATATGTTTCCTCGGGAAAACGATCGTCCCACACATATTGAATAATGTCAGAAGCGAACGGATTGTTCTTCGTAAAAACCACGCATACCCGTATGGCAAAATCATTTTCACCTTCCGCGCCCAAGTCCGTGTTTTTCTTCCCGGTCGGGAATTTGACGGCGCGCCACTGCCAGGACAGGATCGGCCGCGATTCAATCGGAACATTGATGACTTTAAAAATGCTGGAATAGGCGTCCCGGCTTGTCGCCCGAAGCGCGAGCGCGCCCGTTTCGTCCGGTTCAATCCGGTAGACCGATTTCCTGCTGAAGGCGTAATCATGCCAGTCACGCAAAGCGCCAGCATAATTAAAATCTATCCGAATCGTTCCTCCCACCGGTTCCAACTCCTCTTCGGGGGGAACCGAACGCAATCCGATTCGATAGGACGGATAAAAAAAAATGAAAAAAACGGCCAGAGACGCTACCGCGGCCAAAAGCAACAAAATGACAACATTAGGATTGGCGCGCTTTTTGCGATTTGTCTGCAATTGATACTCCTTCTTTGGCAAACCCCGTACCACTCTTTCGCCCCGTTAGAAGTGGTGCCGCAATCTCTAACGGGGCGCGGGACGAAATAAATTTAAACGGGATTTTACACGGACGCGAAAAAAATTCAACGGTTCTTATTCATATCTCAAGGATTCTATGGGCTCCAGTTCCGAGGCCTGTTTGGCCGGCCACATGCCGAAAATGATTCCGACCGCCGCCGAAAAAACAAACGCCAGTAAAAGCGAAAACGGGCTGATAATGGTTTTCCACTGGGCGACAACGGAAATTCCCCAGGACACGGCGACGGCCAGCAAAATACCAGCCAGTCCGCCAAGGAATGTAATCAACACGGCCTCCACGAGAAATTGCATGAGAATATCGCGCGGCGTCGCGCCGATTGCTTTCCGGAGCCCGATTTCGCGGGTCCGCTCTTTGACCGAAACAAGCATGATATTCATAATCCCGATTCCCCCGACAATCAGAGAAATTGCCGCGACACTGCCTAAAAGAACGGAAAATGTTTTCGTCGTGCTTGACAAGGCCGCTTGAATATCGGAAAAATTACGGATATTGAAACTGTCATGCCGATCCGGGCGAAGCCGGTGCCTTCTGATGATAAGCTGGCTGATTTCTTCCTGCGCTTGATCCATTTTCTCAAATTCGGTTATTTCAGCGTCTATTTGATCCAGGTAAATTTTCCCCGTGACCCGGCGCATGGCCGTTAAAAGCGGCATCACGACAATATCGTCAAGATCCCT
>CAZFUU010000168.1:0-3670 GCA_964522565.1 uncultured bacterium
GCCGCTTGGACCGGTCCGTCTGCAGGAATTGCTCATAGGACTTCACCTGAATCTCGACGAGATTCGGAATTTCCATGCAATCCTGAATCTTACAAAAGCTTTTCCGTTCAATCATAACCGTCATATAATCTCCTACCTCATGGGTTGGATGATTCTTCTGATTTTATTCGCGGCCTCAGTCCGACTGCGGACCGCGAACAGTAATACGTCTTATTTAATCTCTACTTTCGCGCCAACCGCCTCAAGCAATGCCTTGATTTTGTCCGCTTCTTCTTTCGAAGCATTGTCCTTAATCGGCTTTGGAGCGCCTTCCACCAAATCCTTCGCCTCCTTGAGCCCCAAATTGGTGATGGTGCGAATTTCTTTAATCACCTGGATTTTCTTATCGCCCGCGTTGGCAAGCACGACTTGAAATGCCGTCTTTTCTTCTGCAGCCGCCGCTCCCGCCGCTCCGCCGGCCATCATTCCGGGTGCCGCAACCGCCACAGCCGCCTGTGCGGAGACACCGAATTTTTCCTCCATCGCTTTCACCAGCTGCGCGAGTTCCAATACGGTCAATTTTTCAATCGACTCCAGAATTTGTTGAAGTTTTTCCGACAACGCCGGTTTTTGAGATTCCTGGACTTCCGTGTTTGACATGTTAAGTTCCTCCATTAAAAATTATTTTTTATTTTCTGATTTTCAGTTGGCGCCGGTTCCGGCTTTTTTCTTCTGAATTTGATCCAGCGCGATCACAAACGACCGGGTCACCTGCGCCAACACATTCACAAAACCGCGAAGCGGCGCGCTGATCCCACCGGCCACCGAAGCAATCAAAACTTCCCGCGAAGGAAGATCCGCCAATTGCTTCAAAAAATCTTTTTGATACACCTGCCCGTCCAAATAGGCCCCTTGGACCTGAAACCCTTCTTTCTCTTTGTTATAATCGATCAAAATCCTGGAAACAATCTGCGGATCGTTATTGCCGATCGTCAAAAAAACGGATCCGTCCACCAATTGATCCGCGCCCTGGATTCCCAATTCATTCAACACCCGCCGGATCATGGTATTCTTGGCAACCACTGAACGTTCAGCGACTTTTTCGACTTTCCGCCGGATTTCCCCAAAATCACTGACCTTCAAGGAACTAAACCTGGAAAAGAAAATATAATTCTTTCCTTCCAAATCCTTGTAAAGCTGCTTCGCCATAGTTTCTTTTTCTAACTGCGGCATACGATATCCCTTTACCCTTCTAAAACGCCTGTCGGGTTTGACTGCAGGCGCAAGCCCTGGCTTTGTGAACACGCTATCGATACACTTTTAATATAATCGCCTTTCACCGCGGCCGGTTTTGCGTCAACCACTGATTTCACGATGACTCTCGCATTTTCAAGCAGCGCTTCTTCCGCAAACGAACGCTTGCCGATCAGCACATGAACGCCGCCTGTTTTATCGCTTTTAAATTCCACGCGACCGGCTTTAATTTCCTTAATCGCCTTGCTGACATCGGGCGTCACCGTTCCCGTTTTCGGCGTCGGCATCATTCCCCTCGGACCCAAAACTTTTCCGAGACGGCTGATCGTCCGCATCATATCCGGTGTGGCGACCACAGCGTCGAATTCGAGCCAGCCTGATTCAACTTTTTGCACGAGATCTTCTGCTCCGACAAAATCCGCGCCCGCGTCCTGCGCCGCGCGCTGCGCCTCTCCCTGGGCAAAACACAACACCTTCAACGTCTTTCCGCTTCCGTTCGGTAAAGATGCGGTTCCGCGCACCGACTGGTCTGACTGGTCGGCTTTCAATCCGAGCTGAAAATTCATCGCGACAGATTCATCGAATTTCGCCGCCGGAAGCGTTTTGATAACCTGAAAAGCTTCTTTCAAGGAATATTTTTTCGTCCGGTCAACCAGTTTTTCGCCTTCGCGATAGCGTTTGCTTCTTTGATTCATATCAGTCAACCACTTCAATTCCCATGCTGCGCGCCGTGCCCTCGACCAGTTTCATGGCCGCCTCAATTTTTGACGCGTTCAAATCCTGCATTTTGTCGCGCGCGATTTGCATGACATCCGCCCGTTTTACCGATCCAATCGTTATCCGCCCCGGCTCAGAACTCGCTTTTGCAAGGCCGGCCGCTTTTTTCAGCTGAGCCGCTACCGGCGGCGATTTCATAATGAACGTAAAAGTTTTATCTTCGTAGACGGACAATACAACCGGAATCACCGTTCCCTGCCGGTCGCGCGTCTTTTCGTTAAATTGCTTGCAAAACTCCATGATGTTGACGCCGTGCTGTCCGAGCGCCGGACCGATCGGAGGCGCCGGATTGGCCTGCCCGCCGGGAACCTGCAATTTAATTTGGGTCACTACTTTTTTTGCCATGGCTATATTCTTTCAACCTGCCAATATTCCAGTTCAACCGGTGTGGAACGCCCGAAAATAACCACCAACACTTTTAATTTTCCCTTGTTCGGGTGTATCTCATCCACCGTCCCGTTAAAATTCGCGAACGCGCCTTCCTTGACGCGGATATTTTCACCAATTTCAAACTCCACTTTCGGCTTCGGCTTCGTCGTTTTCTCTTCCTGCTGCTTCAGAATCTCCTGAACGTCATGATCATTCAAAGGCAGCGGCTTCTTCCCTGAACCGACAAACCCGGAAATGCCGGGCGTATTTTTCACCAGATACCATGTGTCGTCATTCAAATCGAGCTCGGCGATAATATAGCCGGGGAAAAACTTCCGTTCGGTAATTTTTTTCTTCCCCGATTTAACTTCGCTGACTTTTTCGGTCGGAATCAGCACCTGCCGGATCTGAGACGTCAAATTCGCCATCTGCGCGCGCGTTTCCAGATTCGCCTTGGCTTTCGCTTCCGCTCCCGTTTGTGTATGAATCACGTACCATTTATATTCCATAACCATCTCTGACTATCTCAGCAAGATTTTCATAATCAACGACAACATCAGGTCGATCACAAAAATAACGGCCGCAGCGATCAGCGTCACCACAATCACCAAAAGCGCCGAACTAAACAACCCTTCACGTGTCGGCCAATTGACCTTCGCGAGTTCTTGCCTCGACTCCCTGAAAAAAGAACCGATTTTCCCGAACATATATCTTTTGAAACCCTCTCTTCCCGCTCAACGTGGCAGGCCAGGAGGGATTCGAACCCCCAACCCTCGGTTTTGGAGACCGATGCTCTACCAATTAGAGCTACTGGCCTATTTGTCTGGCTCCAAAAATCCGTTTCACTAACGACCCGGCCGATGCGTCCATTCGCCAGCGCCTGCCAAGCCGGCCGATCATCGCGCCTACTTCTTCAGCTCTTTATGAACAACGTGCTTTCGGCAAAACCGGCAGTATTTTTTGCGTTCTAACCGTTCAACCGTCTTTTTTTTGTTTTTTCGCGTCGTATAATTTTTCCGGTCGCACTCAGTACATGCCAACGTTATCAACTCACGCATATCCAATCCCGCCGAAAATAATGATAAAAATATCCTGTTAAATTTTGTTTTCTAATACGATTAATCTGGGGGGGATCCTTTCATCTATTCGAAAGGATACACCTTTATGTCGTATTACAATGCAGTTTTAGCAATAAAAAAGCGCGGCCTGATTGTTTATCAAACCGCGCCTAAACTCATTCCACAATTTCGCTGACGACTCCGGCGCCGACCGTCCTTCCGCCTTCGCGAAC
>CAZFUU010000169.1:0-707 GCA_964522565.1 uncultured bacterium
TCGCGAGATTGGTTATATGTTCGGTATGTATAAAAAGCTTAAAAACGAATTTACCGGCGTTTTAACCGGCAAAGGCATCAACTGGGGTGGCAGCTTGATCCGTCCCGAAGCCACCGGCTTTGGCGTGGTCTATTTCACCCAGGAAATGCTCAAATCCCGGAAAGATTCCCTGAAAGGAAAAATTTGCGCGGTTTCCGGTTCGGGCAACGTCGCTCAATATACCGTCGAAAAGTTGAACCAGTTGGGCGCGAAGGCCGTCACGTTGTCTGATTCAAGCGGCTATATTTACGATCCGGCGGGAATTGACGAGCAAAAATTGAAATTCGTGATGGAACTCAAAAATGTTCGCCGCGGCCGGATTAAGGAATACGCGGACAAATTCGGCTGTAAATATGTTGAAAACAAACGGCCGTGGGAAGTGAAATGCGATGTCGCGTATCCTTCCGCGACCCAGAACGAAATTGACGGAAACGACGCAAAAACCCTCGTCAAAAACGGCTGTATCTGCGTGGGCGAGGGCGCCAATATGCCGTCAACGCCGGAAGCGGTAAAAGTTTTTCTGGAAGCCAGGATTCTTTACGCGCCCGGAAAAGCGGCGAACGCGGGCGGTGTCGCCACCTCCGGCCTTGAAATGTCGCAGAACAGCATGCGCATGTCCTGGTCGCGGGAAGAGGTGGACCAAAAACTTCAGAATATTATGTGCCTGA
>CAZFUU010000169.1:719-3636 GCA_964522565.1 uncultured bacterium
TCATGAAAATTGCGTGCGCTACGGAAAAGAAGGCGATGTGGTTAATTATGTCAAGGGCGCCAATGTTGCCGGTTTTGTAAAAGTTGCGGACGCAATGTTGGAGCAGGGGCTGGTTTAAACAAACCCGAGCAAGTGCCGGACAAGCGTTGGCATTAATGCCTGTTTTGGACGGTCCCAGAATTTAGTTTGACTTGCGGATAAAGTATATTTTGAGCGGAGACAAGATGTATCAAATTCTTGAGAAAGAACAGGTCAATCCGGTGGTCAGCCGTTTTGTGATTGAAGCGCCGCTGATTCCGCCGCGGGCAAAGCCGGGGCAATTTGTCATTTTCCGGCTTCATGAAAAAGGGGAGCGTTTCCCGATTACGATTGCGGGCGCGGATCCGGAGCGCGGAACCATTACCGTGTTTGTCCAGGCGCTCGGGAAAAGCACAATGGAAATGAACCGGCTGAAGACGGGCGATTTTATCGCGAATGTAGCCGGGCCTTTGGGAAAACCCACGCATATCGAAAAACTGGACGGAGAGGTCATTTTTGTTGCCGGCGGGGTCGGGGCGGCCGAAATGCTTCCTATGGCGCGCGCACACAAGGCAATCGGCAACAAAGTTATTTTGATTCTTGGCGCGAGGTCAAAAGATCTTGTCCTGCTTGAGAAGGAATTCCGCTCAATCGTTGATAGCGTTCATGTCACGACCGATGACGGGAGCGCGGGGCGCAAGGGGTTTGTGACTGATGAGTTGAAAGCCCATCTTGATTCCGGGAGAAAAATTTCTGAAATCTACGCGGTCGGCCCTGTCATCATGATGAAAAATGTTGCCAATCTCACGCGGCCATACCGGATTAAAACGATTGTATCGCTGAATACGATTATGATTGACGGCACCGGGATGTGCGGCGGCTGCCGGGTGGAAGTGGACGGAAAGACACAGTACACCTGTGTGGACGGCCCGGAATTCGACGGGCATTTGCTGAATTTCGACATTTTAACCCAGCGTCTTCGCGCGTATCATCGGGAAGAAAAACATTCCCACGAGTGTTACCTCAAAAAGCAGGAAGCCGCGGGCGGGGCCTATGCCTGACCCCAAAATACCCCGGCAGGAAATGCCCAAACAGCCCCCCAAGGAAAGAGCGCGCAACTTTAATGAAGTGGCGACGGGATATTCGGCCGACCTTGCCCGGAAAGAGGCGGAACGCTGTATTCAGTGCAAAAAGCCGCTTTGTGTGGAAGGATGCCCCGTAGAAATTAAAATTCCCGAATTCATCAAGCTCATCTCTTCCGGAGATGTTGCCGGCGCGCTCGCGAAAATCCGTGAAACCAATTACTTGCCCGGAATCTGCGGCCGCGTGTGCCCGCAGGAGGAGCAGTGCGAGCTTCGGTGTATTTTGGGCAAAAAGGGACAGCCGGTCGCGATCGGGCGGTTGGAACGTTTTGTTGCCGATCAGGAAATGCAAAAGAATCAGAAAACGGCCCCCGTTGTTCAGCCGTCAACCGGCCACAAAGTCGCGGTCGTCGGTTCTGGCCCGGCCGGATTAGCTGCGGCCGCGGAATTGGCGCGTCTCGGCCACGCCGTGACCGTGTTTGAAGCGCTTCACAAGCCGGGCGGCGTTCTGGTTTACGGAATCCCCGAATTTCGCCTGCCCAAAAAAATCGTGGAACGCGAATGCGAAGCGCTGGAAAAAATGGGCGTCAAGATTCAGCTTGATTTCATCGCAGGGCGGACGGCGACGGTCGATGATTTTTTTAATCTGGGCTATGAAGCCGTTTTCCTGGGGATCGGAGCGGGCAATCCTTCCTTGATGAATATTCCGGGCGAAAATTTGATCGGAATTTATTCGGCGAATGAATTTTTAACGCGTGTCAATTTAATGAAAGCGTATGAATTTCCTGCCTATGACACGCCCGTTTACACGGGCAAACGCGTGGCGGTGATTGGGGCAGGCAATGTGGCAATGGACGCCGCCCGGTGCGCGGTTCGCCTCGGGTCTGAAGAAGTGCATGTCGTCTACCGGCGCAGTCGAGCGGAAGCGCCCGCGCGCAAGGAAGAGCTTGAGAATGCCGAAGAGGAAGGAATTATTTTTGATTTTCTTGTCAGCCCGATGCGGTATCTCGCTAATGATCAGGGATGCGTCCGGGCGATTGAATTGATCCGGATGGAGCTGGGCGAGCCGGACGCGTCCGGAAGAAGGCGGCCGGTCCCGGTCAAGGGGTCCGAATTCACAATAGAAGCGGACCTGGTGATTGTGGCGGTCGGAACCGAAGCCAATCCGATTGTGCCGTCCACCACGCCGGGGCTTGATACGAATAAATGGGGATATATTCTTGCCGATCCCGCAACGGGAAAAACGACCAAAGACGGCGTTTGGGCGGGAGGCGATATTGTGACCGGCGCCGCGACCGTGATTGAAGCGATGGGCGCCGGCCGGAAAGCCGCCCGTTCCATCGACGAATATCTGAAAAACAAAAAGTAACCGTCTTTTTTTAAACTATTCAGTTTCTTGGCGATTGGGAATTCATGGACCAATCTGTTGCGCCTCTGACCGAATCCAGACTGCCGCGCGAGAAATGGTGGCTGCGCTGGTGGATGGTTCTTGCCTGGCGCGCGATCTTCGGGCCATTCGCGATTTTCACGGTCTGGAAATCCCGTGATTTTAACCGGTTCTGGAAGTGGGTGGTGACGCTGTTGACGATCGGGGCAACGGTTATTCTGGCGTGGGCCGCCTGGGAGATCGTTGATATGTTCCTCAAGGAGTTACATTCCGCCGGTCTCTATTAAGAAGGAAGAATTTGGGGTCAGACCCCAAAGCAACCTAAGGGGTCAGACCCCAATAGGTTTTATAAATACACCGATTCATTTCCCGCCTGCCACCAGAGTTGGGAATCTATTTCAACAATCATCGGCGTATGCGGCGGCGGATT
>CAZFUU010000170.1:0-3628 GCA_964522565.1 uncultured bacterium
CCCGAAGGCGCGCGCCGGGGGGTTCGTTCATCTGCCCGAAAACCAGCGCCGTTTTCGAAATGACTCCCGAATGATTCAATTCGCGCCACAGGTCATTTCCTTCGCGCGTGCGTTCGCCCACGCCGCAAAAAACGGACACGCCGCCGTGTTCTGTGGCGAGGTTATTAATTAACTCCATAATCAAAACGGTTTTTCCGACTCCCGCGCCGCCAAACAGGCCGACCTTTCCGCCCTTCGGATAAGGCGCCAGGAGGTCAATCACTTTAATTCCGGTTTCAAACACGGACGTCACGGGAAGCAGGTCTTCAAAAGAAGGGGGATGGCGATGGATGGGGTAGCGTTTGGTTGTTTGAATGGCGCCTTTTTGATCAATCGGTTCTCCGAGTAAATTGAAAATCCGCCCGAGTGTTTCTTCTCCGACCGGAACGGAAATGGGAGCGCCCGTGTCGGCCGCTTTCATGCCGCGGACCAGGCCGTCGGTGGACGCCAGCGCGATACAGCGGACAATGTTGTCGCCGATATGCTGGGCGACTTCGAGCGTGAGATTAATCTGTTGTTCCGGGATTTCGATTTTAACGGCGCTTAACAATGCCGGCAGGGTGTCCGCGTCAAACTGAATATCGACACTCGGCCCGATGACCTGAATAATTGTTCCGACTCCCATAGAGCGAGATCCTCCGTGTTAATCTTTTTGCAGGGCGCGCGCGCCCGAAACCACCTCCGTCAATTCCGTGGTAATAGCGGATTGACGGACTTTATTGCGAATCAAGGTTAACGAATCTATCATGTCTTCGGCGCTGTCGGTGGCCTGTTTCATCGCGATGGTTCGTGACAGCTGTTCGGCAATCATCGAATGCTTGAGGAACTGGCCGATTTCCGCTTCGATCACCTCGGGAAGAATCTCGCGCAAAATGTCCTCCGCCGAGGGCTCAAAAATGTATTTTGGAAGCTCTCCCTTGTTTTGATGCGCCATTGACTGGTGAATATGGCTTGAGTTCGAGAAAGGCAGGAACCGTTCCGCTTTCGGCCGCAGGGTAGCGTGCGTTTCGACAAACGTATAAATGAAGTAAATTTCATCCGCCCGCCGTTCCGCGTAAAAACGGATGGCAAGGTCGGAAATTTCATCGATAGTGTCCTCGACGGCGGAGAGGCGCGGGATATCCATTTCTCGTTCGATCGACAAACCCTCCCGCCTTAAAAACCGCGCCCCCTTTTTCCCGATTCCGACGAAAGACAACCGGACGTCCGGACTTATTTCCGAAAAAAAAGATTTGGTCCGGCGCAAAATATCGGCGTTGAATGAACCGCAAAGCCCCGTGTCGGAGGTGATCAGAAACACAAGAATGCGTTCGACCCGGTTTCGTTTTTCCAGCAGGCCGTTTGTCGGCAGGGAAGGGTCGGCGAGCAATGTTGCGAGCATCGAGCGCAGTTCATTCACGTAAAAGCTTGACTGTGTCAACATGTCCTGAAGGCGGTTCAGTTTGGAAGAGGCGATCATTTGCATGGCCCGCGTAATTTTTTTCGTGTTTTGGACGCTCCGGATTCGCCGGCGGAGATCGATTAAAGACGGCATCAGGGCTCTTCCTTTTCCAAAAAGGATTTTTTAAACATGAGCACGGCCGCTTCCAGTTTGGCCCGAAGATCTTCGGGCAATTCCTTGCGCGTTTCAAGGTCATGTTCGATCGCGGGATGCTCCGTTTCCATGTAGTGTAAAAATTCGGCTTCAAATTTCAACACCAGATGGATTTTCAGGTCGTCCAGATAACCGCCGCCGCCCGCGAAAATGGACATAATCTGTTTGGCAATCGGCATGGGCTGAAGGACGTCCTGTTTTAATATTTCGACCATCCGTTCGCCGTGGGCCAGCTGCTGCTGTGTCGCTTTGTCAAGGTCCGTGGAGAGCTGAGCGAAGGCGGCAAGCTCGCGGTATTGCGCCATCGCGAGACGAAGCATTCCGGCGACCTGCTTCATGGCTTTTGTCTGGGCGTTTCCGCCGACGCGGGACACGGAGAGCCCGACGTTGATGGCCGGCCGGATTCCGGAGTAAAACAATTCGGATTCAAGATAGATTTGCCCGTCGGTAATTGAGATCACATTGGTCGGAATGTAACTGGAAATGTCTCCCGACTGGGTTTCGACAATCGGCAGGGCGGTGAGAGAACCGCCCCCTTTCTCGTCGCTCAACTTCGCGGCGCGCTCAAGCAGGCGCGAATGAAGATAAAAGACGTCTCCCGGATACGCCTCGCGGCCCGGAGGACGCCCCAACAGCAGGGATAACTGCCGGTAGGCCTGCGCGTGTTTTGACAGATCATCATAAACGCAAAGCGCGTGTTTCCCGTCGTATAAAAAATGTTCGCCGATGGCGCAACCGGCATAAGGCGCGAGATATTGGAGGGGAGCCGGATCTTCGGCGGCCGCGACGACGATGGTCGTGTATTCCATGGCCCCCGCTTTTTCCAGCGTTTCCGCGACCTGAACGACCGTGGACAATTTCTGCCCGATGGCGACATAAACACAGAAAACGTCTTTCCCCTTTTGATTGATAATCGCGTCGATTGCGATTGCGGTTTTTCCGGTTTGGCGGTCTCCGATGATTAATTCCCGCTGGCCCCTTCCGATGGGGATCATGGAATCGATGGCCTTGATGCCGGTTTGAAGCGGCTCTTTGACGGGCTGGCGTTCAATGACACTCGGCGGGATGATTTCAATCGCGCGCGGATTGTCGGACACGATCGGCCCTTTTCCGTCAAGCGGCACGCCGATGGGATTGACAATCCGGCCGAGCAGGGATTTTCCCGTCGGAACTTGCGCGATTTTTCCCGTTCGGCGGACCAGGCATCCTTCTTTGATTCCTTCGTCGGCGCCCAGAAGCACGATGCCGACATTTCTTGTTTCAAGATTAAAAATAAGTCCGGCGGTTTTATTTTCAAATTCGACGAGTTCCGAAGCCATCGCATCTTCGAGTCCGTAGACGCGGGCGATGCCGTCTCCCACCTGCACGACATACCCGACGGACTCCATGTGGAGCTGTTTATCGTATTTATCAATTTCCGCCTTGATGGCTTGAGTCACTTCATCCGGTTTTAACATGTTAAAATCCTTGTCAGGCGACGCCGTGTTTGGTCATCATGAGTTGGAGTTCTTTTAATTTTGTCCGTAAACTTCCGTCTATCAGGCGGCTTCCGAGCTGGACCTGCACGCCTCCGATCAGATTCCGGTCTTCGCGAACCGTGCAGACGATTTTTTTGCCGGTTAATTTCTCAAGCGCGCCGCGAAGAAGCCCCAGCGTCCGCGGTTCCGGCGTGTGCGCGGCAACAATTGTCGCGTCAAGTTCACCGTTTTTTTCGCGCACCAGCGCTGCGTAATCGTTCAAGATCTGTTCCCAGATGGAAATCCTGTTTCGTTCGATAAGAGCCAAAAAGAAATCTTTGGCAAGCGACCGCCCCGGGAAAAGCCGTCCGAGCGCGTCCCGTTTCGCTTGTTTATTGAGCACCGGGCTTTCAAGCAATTTCAAAAAAAGCGGATTGGCCCGAAACGCTTGACGGATTGTTTCGAGCGCTTCCCGCGGCGGCTCAGCGTCGCTCCGGCTTTCCGCGATCTCAAAAAGGGCTTTGGCGTAACGACGGCT
>CAZFUU010000171.1:0-3628 GCA_964522565.1 uncultured bacterium
CTCATCTGCAGCACTGAGCGTCGAACGGCCAGGCGTTTAAACTCCTGAACGTCGAGCGTCCCATACTTTCAAATGGTTTGCTTTTATCGGTTCAATCCTTTGATCCTTTTGTCAAAGATTCCTTCGAACTTCCAATTTAATCATAGCATCTCATTTTCAAAATGCAAATTACCGGAGCGAAATTCTTGAAATTTCTTGCTGGCTTGTGAAATTTTCCATGGCCTTTTTTTGACATTGAAACAAGTACGCAAACTGAAGGAAAACAGCTGATAGGCACTTCTTTTAACGGCAAAAAAAGAGCTGTTTACGCCGGTGGGTTGAAGGAGGGCTTGAGCGCGAAAAGCATGAATTCCGTGTGAGAAACCATCCTCTGCTCGGGGCGGGTTTTCCCTCCGCGCGCCAGAATTCCGCGGGCAAGAACCTCCATTGCTTCAACCATCAGAAAGCCACCGTCACGAAGGGCTTCGGCCATTTTTTCGATTTGGTTGTAAGTCGGATTGAGCGCTGCCACGCGGCCTCCGTCTTTCAAACCGGCCTTGATATTTTCGATTTCATGCCACGGCTCGGGGGTGTCAAGAACAATGGCGTCTACCTCGTTGGCGGCAAATGGTTCATGCCCGTCGCGTTTGATCAATTCGACAAATGAAAGGAGCTTCGCTTTTCTCAAATTTCCTTCCGCCAGTTTCTGAAAATCCTCGCGGACATCATGGGTATACACTTTTCCGGCCGGCGCGACCTGTGCCGCGAGCGCGAGCGTCAAGGAGCCGGATCCCGTTCCAACTTCGATCACGCGGCTTCCCGAACGGATTCCGAGGCGCATCATCAGGACCGCCGCGTCCTTCGGATAAATAATGCCGCTCTCGCGGCGGGCTTTCATCATCAAATCTTCAATCGTCGGCTCTAAGAGAAGCGCGCGGCCACTGGCGCATTCAATCCAGCTTCCGTAGGATTTTCCGATTAAATCCGTGTGCGGAATGGGTTTGCCGCGGTGGATTGACAATTTCTGTTTTGAATTAACCTCGATCAAATACGTCACTTCGTCGCCGAATTGAACGAGCAACGGATCGCCTTCCTGAATTGCTTTTGACATGAATTTCCCCACTTCCTTGATATTGGGGTCGGGCTCAAAGGTACAGGGGTCAAATACAAAGAATCCGGCTTTCTCCTAATACCGGTCAATCAAAAAAACGACCCCTGTACCGCCGAGCCCGACCCCGAATTTTACGCATGATACCATTTCCGGCGCGCCAACAAAATATCCATTTGGAGTTTTTCAAAATTAAAACGCATGCCGTCCAGCTCCGGTTTTGAAAATTGAAAATCAAAGGACCTCCCCGCCCGCGCAAAATAAAGCCGCGCGCATAAACGGTCGACTCCCAATATCTCATGAGCCGCCAAGGCGTATAACATCATTTGCGGGTTATAATGACCGGCTAGGTCAGATAAGGGATCGGAGCATCCTTCCCGCTCTGATCCCAAAGATACAGAGTCCGCATGCTGAGAATCTGGGGTCAGATCATCGCCACCGCTCTGACCCCATTTAACTCGCGATGTTTTATAATCCAGAATGACCCAATCGCCGTCCGCGTTTTGATAAAGCAAGTCGAGAGTCCCCTGAACGATCCCGTACTTCAACCGAAGCACAAACGGAATTTCGGGATGCCGTGTTTTTGCGGCGGCAATATCGGAAAACTCGCCCGAAGCGAGAAAAATGTTCGCGAGGGAACCGACCTCTTTCTGATCTTCCGTCGACAAATCCCGGCAAAATAGACTAATTATTTTCCCCGCTTTTTGAGACGCTTTTCCCGGGTCGGAAACAAAATGCTCGAAAATCCGGTGAACCACCGTCCCAAAATCCGCAGGGCTGATTCTTTCTTCCCCGGATTCCGCCCATTCTTCAGATTTTAAATCCGGTTTATATCCCGCCTGTGTCATTCCCGCATGTCTCAAGCGGGAATCTAACGCTGCTGGATCCCCGCCTTTCCGCCACAATTCATCGGACGGATCCGTCCTTTGGCGGACGCGGGGATGACAAAAATCCTCCCCATCTACCATTCCCAGCTCATAGTGCCGCCGGTATTCTTCCGGATCATTTCCGAAAGCCAGAAAGGCGCTCACCGGCAAATCGATACGGTCAAAATAAACCGGCGCAAGCGGCCGAAGCGTTTCAATTTTTTGCTCAAATTTTTCGAGTGTCTTAACCGGAACCGGCTTGCTCCGCAGTATCGCATCACGAATCTTCAAGCGATCGGCAAGCGGAACGTGAGGCCGCAAACCGCTTTCAGGCACTTTTGAAAAGGTCCGGCACGCAACCCGCTGATTGTCAGGGGCTTCCGCCCAATCCCGGATCCAATGAAACCAACCTTCGCCCTCATCTCCCGCGTTTTTCCCGTCGTCTTCATCATCCTCAGTATCCGCAGCCGCCGAAAGAATCAACCGCTCTTTGGCGCGCGTCATTCCCACATACAAAAGCCGTTTCGATTCTTCCAGAGACGCCTCCCGAATCCTTTCCCGAATTTTCCGGAAAGTCCATGTCTTCACAAAAGCCCTTTTGGATTCATCATAAACCCGGAATCCAAATCCGTATTCGGAGTGATACAAAAAATGCCCCGGGATACTGTCTTGCCGCCGGTTGATATCCGGAATCATCACGACCGGAAATTCAAGCCCCTTGGATCGGTGAACTGTCATCAGCTTGACCACGTTTCCTTCAAGCGCTTCAATCTGAGCTTCAGCTTCGCGCACTTCCTGGGTCTCAAGGCCTTTGACGTAACGGATAAAATCACCGAGATGAACGGCTTCGCGGCTTTCGATTTCCCGTGCGATTTCAATCAACTTCTGCAAATTCGCGTAATGGCGCCTGCCCTGCGGAAGAGAAAGAACGTAGCGATCGTATTTCGTTTCTTCCAAAACCATCTCCAGACATTCGGACACCGTCCACTTTTCCTTTTCGGCAAGCAAACGCAGAAAAAAAGATTTGAAATTTTCGAGCCGGATCCGGTCCGTTTCGCAAATTTTTTCGTTTTTATGGCAACGGCAAAGTCCCGCGAAAAGCGGAATGGATTTATCCTTGCGCGTGGTTTCTTCCGCCAGCCAAAACAATGTGTCATCGGATACCTGGACAAGCGGCGAGCGCAGCACGGCGGCCAGCGGAATATCCAGGTGAGGATTGTCCAAAACCTCGAAAAACGCGATCATGTCGCGGATTTCGTGCTGATGATAAAATCCGCGGCCGCTGACAACGTAGTAAGGAATGCCAAGGTTCTTGAGTTCATGTTCGTAAAAATAAATATCGCTTGCCGCACGGAAAAGCACCGCGAAATCGCGGTAGTCATACTCGCCTTGCTTGACCAGATCCCGGATCCGGCGGGCCAGCACGCGGCCTTCTTTCGTCCTTCCCGCCTGCGCCACATCTCCTTCTTCCCGCTCAATGAGAAGCCATTCAACGCCGCCGCGCGATCCTGTGTCCTTCTCCCCCGGTTCAAGGGGCTCAAATCTTCCTTCACTTTCCCACAATTTTTTAAATAAGGAATTGACTCCCGCCAGGATATTTGGCTGGGAACGGAAATTTTGGACAAGCGAAACACGCGCCGCACGCTCCGACGATTCAAATTCGGCTTCTTTTTTC
>CAZFUU010000172.1:0-3614 GCA_964522565.1 uncultured bacterium
ACTGAGCGAAGGCATTGTCTCTTTTTAAAAACAAGGGGACAAAACACAAGAAGGAAAAATAACCGATTCCGGCAAAGAACTTGCCATCCTGAATGATAGGGTCAACGGTTGAGGGTTCAATGTCCGGTTCTATTTTCTGAGCTTCCATAAGAAGCCGTATTCTAGCGTCCGCCCGCGCCATCGTCAAGAAAAAGCTTGGAAAAAAGCGTGGGTTTGGGCGGGTTGAATCAAAAGTCGATACCGGCTTCAGCCGGCAATCCGTGGGTTTTGAAAGGGTGCTTGACCTCGCGCATATCCGTAACGACATCCGCGATCTGAATCAGCTCTGCAGGAGCGTTCCGGCCGGTCAAAACCACATGAACATGAGCCGCCCTTTGCGCGACAGCTTTCAGGACCTCCCGGACACCGATAAAACCTTGTTCAAGCGCGCAATTGATTTCATCCAGAATCACGAGCGGGTATTTGCCTTTTTTCATTTTTTGGGCAATCCGCGGCCATTCCCGCCTGATGATTTTTCTGTTTTTGCCATCCTGATCCTGCCAGGTAAATCCGGCCCCGATCGTCCGCATTTCCACCGGAAGCCGGTATTTTTCGATGACCTCGCACTCCCCGGATTTCCAAACGCCTTTGACAAACTGAACAAACAGAACCGGCTGAAAACGCGAGGCCGCCCTTAAAATCAAACCGAGGGCGGCGGTGGTTTTCCCCTTGCCGTGACCGGTGTAAACAATCACCAAACCTTTGGGTCGATTTTTTCGGCGGGAAATCGGAAAACGGGCGGATTTCTTTTGCGGCTTTGGCATGGACTCCCTGTCCGGTTGTTTTTCAGGCGTACAGCCAGTCGGTATCAAAATCTTCGATATACGGACTTTTCCGGGGCGCATAAAACGTCACGATTTCAAAAACACCTATCGCCGCGCGGGCAACCGCCCACGAAACTCCTTTAATGGCGCCCGGAACGATTCCGCGAAAAGGATCAACATCGCGAATTTCATTCTTGATCCGGTAAGGGACTTCAAAAGCGGCATAGAGCACATTGCCAACCCCTCGGCCAAGCTGATTCAGAAGAGCCGTTCTGTACGTAAAGGTCGGCTCTATTTTTTTATTTCTTTCCGTCGTGATTTGAACCTTTTCGACGGCAACCGCCACCACCTCGGCCGGCTCGACATCCGCCGGTTTGTCTTGTGCGAAAGCCGGCACGATAGGGCCGCTAATGCCCGTAACAACGGCCATGGATACGCAAAAAAGAACGAGTAACGGTTTATTCATAATGCCTCCCTTGAGATTTGACGTTCAATCCATTAAGTGCAAACAGCTGTTTAATAGAACGGCTTCATTCCGCCTGGAGTTAACATTCAAAATCGTCACAGAAGCTGGATCCACCCGGAAATTCCAGAACAATTTCATCGGGATTCCCAATAAATGCACCATCAGCATCCGTATCGTTCCGCCGTGCGCGACTACCATCACGGTTTGATCCGCGCGGCCGCAGGTTTCAAGCAGGCGGCGGATGAATTTGCCGACTCTCTTTTGGAAAGCTTTCATGGATTCGCCGCCGTCGGGACGGCTTTGGGGCGAGGCGCGGTAAAACTTCCGGACACCGGCCGGATAGAGATCCCGTGTCTCGGAATGACCCAACCCTTCCCATCGGCCAAATGACAACTCGTTTAAACCCCGGTCTATCCGGATCGCGCGCGTTTTTCCCGCCGCTTTGGCGATCGCTTCGGCCGTTTGCCGCGCACGCTTCAGTCCCGAACAAAAAATCACGTCCGGCCGCTCACCGCGTAAAAATGCCGCGACTTTCCGCGCCTGTCGTAAACCGTTTTGATTCAGTCCGATATCCGTTTTGCCCTGGTAACGCTTTTGGCGGACCCATTCGGTTTCACCGTGACGAACCAAAATAACTCTCATGACCGGACGCTAGGATTTTGACTTGCCGGAATTCACCCAGCGCGCCAGATGTTTGGCAATGACGTCCGCTTCAAGATTGACGCGGTCTCCGCGCTTCATCCCGCCCAATGTCGTCGACTTGGCGGTGTGCGGAATAACCGCGATCGTAATAGAATCGGGCCCCAATTTTTGAATCGTCATACTGATGCCGTCCACCGCCACGGATCCTTTCGGCACCAGATGCTGAATGACGGCCGACGGAACCTCGATCTGAAGCGCGAAATTCTTGCCGCGCCCGATTCTTTTGCGGATTCTTCCGACGCCGTCCACGTGCCCAAGAACAAAATGACCTCCGATCCGCTCTCCCCAGGCCAGGGATCGTTCCAGATTGACTTTGTCTCGCACCCGGAGCCCGCCGATCGTGGTCGAAGCGATGGTTTCCGGAACCGCCTGTACCGTAAATTGATTGGGTTTTGGAATCTGGGTCACCGTGAGACATACGCCGTTGACCGAAATACTTTCGCCTTTTTTGAGCGGTTTGTCCCACGCACGGCTCTGAAATGTCAACGCCAGCCGCTTTCTTTCCTGGACACGCTTTGCCAACGTGCCGCTTTTTTCAACAATTCCCGAAAACATATACGCACTCTCCCTGTTTCGCCGGTGTTAATTCCCGTTTTTCAAATACGCTTCGATTAAAAAATCACAGCCGATCCGGCGGACGCGCGCGTCCCGGGCCCGAAACGCCTGCTGAAGCGATAAAACGCCTTTTCCTTCAACCGAAGTTCGGCTTGATTTCCCTCCGATCAGGACCGGAGCGATGAACCAGTATATTTTATCAACTAATCCCTCGGAAAGGAAGCTCCAAGCGGTCTCGCCGCCGCCTTCCACCAAAACGGACGTAATTCCGAACTTGCCGAGCCGCCCCAAAAAATCCCTCAGGTCAATTCGCGAATTTCGGATAGCGGAGGGAAAAATCAGCACATTGGAACCCCGGAATTTTTTAATCGCTTTCCCTTCGAATTTTCTTGAGCAGACCACCATTGCCGGCGCCGCCGAATTAAACACCTTGCGGGTTGCCGGAAGGGACGCGCGCGTATCCAGGACGATCCGGAATGGCGCGGCCGTCCCGCCCTCAACCGTCAAGCCGGGGTTGTCCAATTCAACGGTCCGCTTCCCCGCCAAAACGGCATCGGCTTTTTGGCGCAGTTTTCTGACTTCGCGCCTTGCTCTCTCCGACGTAATCCATTTGCTTTCGCCGGACGCCAGCGCCGTTTTTCCGTCAAGGCTTTGCGCCATTTTCAGCGAGACAAACGGCAGGCCGCTTCGAATCCATTTGAAGAAACCTTCGTTTTGTTCTTCGGCTTCCTTTTTTAAAATTCCCGTGTCGACCCGGATTCCCGCTTTTTTCAACATCCGGATTCCCCTGCCCGAATGTTTCGGATTCGGATCCGGCGCGCCGACGACGACCCGTTTAACTTTTGACCTGACAATCGCCTCTGTGCACGGCGGCGTTTTCCCGAACGTGCAGCACGGCTCAAGCGTCACATACAAAGTCGCGCCGCGTGCTTTTTTTCCCGCCCGCCGAAGCGCTTCAATTTCGGCATGCGGCCCGCCCCAAAAACGGTGATACCCTTGCGAGACCACGCGGCCGCTTTTAACGACGCATGCGCCGACCACCGGGTTGGGGCTGGTGCGGCCTAATCCGCGCTCGGCCAGACCGAGAG
>CAZFUU010000173.1:0-3594 GCA_964522565.1 uncultured bacterium
GGCGGATGTTCACGGCTTGTAAAAAAATTCGGTTGGTTGGGGACGCGGTCGGTCGAACCCGGAACTGACTCCGGGAAAATGATTTTGACCGTCAGCATGGGCTCGTGTGTCGCTTTTCGGAGAGAGCGGTTTCTGGCCCTGGAAGGCTATGACGATATTTATTTACCCGGAATTTTAGAGGACCTGGATATCGGTTACCGGGGTTGGAAAATGGGTTGGAAAGCGTATAATGTACTTGAAAGCGTCGTTTATCATAAGGGCCGCGCAAGTTTTTTGCCGGCATTCGGGAAAAACAGAATCACGGACATGGCAGACAAAAACACATTTGTTTTTATATGGAAAAATATTCATGAACCTCTTTATTTACTCGAACATGTCTTATGGCTTTTTCCACGCCTGATTTTTGCCATGCTTACCGGTAGATGGAGTTTTCTCATTGGATTTATCCGGGCATTAAATAACCTGAATATTGTTTTGAAAAAACGAAAACAAACCCGAGCGAAAACCACTATTCCGGACAGGGAAATTTATCGCCAACTAAGGGTACCGGCATGACCCTGACAGCCGCGATCCTCTCACGGAATGAAGAAAACAAACTCCTGAAAGCCATCCAATCGGTCAAATGGGCGGATGAGATCCTGTTAGTTGACTCGGGGAGCACGGATGGAACGATTGCTTTGGCCGAGCGTGAGGGGGCACGAATATTCAAGCGTGAGTTTAAGGATTTCTCGGATCTTCGCAATTTTGCCCTCAAACAGATGAGAACGGACTGGATTTTTTTTATTGATGCGGACGAAAGATGTGACATTCTTTTAAAAGATGCCATACTATCAATCGCTAAACGCCCAAATGATATATCGGCCTATGCGGTTCGACGAAGAAATGTTTTCCTCGGAAAAGAGCTTCGATTCGGCGGACAGGGGCATGATTACCAAATACGCCTTTTCAGAAACGGAAGGGCGTATTATGAACAGCCCGTTCACGAAATTCCTGTCGTGAATGGAAAAGTTGACAAAATCGTAAAGGGTTCCTTGATTCACGAAACCAAATCGAATATCAATGAATATCTCGCGCGGCTGATTTCCTATACAGACCTTGAGGCAGCCCTGCTAACAAACCAAAACGGCCGCATCTCGCGAGTCGCCTGCATGTGGAAACCTTTTGCCCGATTTGTTTATTTTTATGTTTTGAAGCTGGGATTTTTGGATGGTTTTCATGGTTTCGTTTTTCATCTGTTTTCATCGTATTATTATTTGATTAAACTGCTGAAAAGCAGGGAAATCGCCGGAGGATCGATTTAATGGGAAAACTGTATTTTTACGTCTATCCGTCGGCATTTCAAAATCCTGGCGGCGGGGAAATCCTGCTTTTGAAAACCAGGGAATATATCGAGCGGGAAGGTGCCCAGGTTCATCTTTTTAATCAATGGACAGACCGCTTTGAAAAAGGCGATCTTCTTCACGTTTTTGGTTCGGTTAAGGAAGCGCTTGGGTTAATGGAAACGGCGAAATCAAAGGGCGTTAAGCTCATCCATTGCCCGATTATTTGGTACAATTGGCAAAGCTCGCTGCGAGTGGCATATACCTCAAAAGAACGGTTGATGTGCATCGCGCGTCAAACGGTTAAATATTTCTTTCCGTTTATTCCGTCCGAACGAAAGCGCATGATGGAAATTTCCGATTTTGTTCTGGCCGGTTCGCAAATGGAGGCGGCCCAGATATCGCGATATTTCCTGATTCCTCAAAAAAAGATCCGGGTGGTTCCGTATGGCGCAGACGAAATTTATGCGAAAGCGGATCCGGAGATTTTTATTCGGAAACATCGGTTCAGCAATTTTATTCTAATGGTGGGAAGAATAGAACCCCGAAAAAACCAGTTGAATTTAATCAGGGCGATAAACGAATCGGGGAAAGAACTTGTGTTGATCGGGGATTCTGTATCTCATCACCAGGATTATTATGAGAAGTGCCGCGGGGAAGCGGGAGAGAACGTTCATTTTCTCGGCGCGTTTCCGAGCGACTCCGAGGAATTGCGTTCCGCTTTTGCGGCCTGTTCTGTCTTTGCGCTTCCCACATGGTTTGAGACGCCCGGGCTTGCCGCACTTGAAGCTGCCTTGGCGGGAGTTAAAATTGTAATTACCGGCGAAGGCTCGACACGGGAATATTTCAAGGATTACGTCGAATATGTAAACCCCGCCGATGTTCGGGATATTCGGCGGAAAATTGAAATCGCCATGAAGAACCCTGAAAGCGATGTTCTGAAAAAACATATTCAGAATAATTTTACATGGCCGCTTTCCGCAAAACGGAATTTACAGGTTTATCAAGAAGCAGGGTTTCATTTAACGGCGGGTAAAAAACCATGAAAAGAAAAACAATTTTGGTTTGTTTCGGGACAAGGCCTGAGGCCTTGAAGTTTGTCCCTTTGATCAAGGAGCTGAAAGGGCATAGAGAATTCAAGACAGTCGTCTGCCTAACAGGCCAGCACCGGCAAATGCTTGATCAGGTCGTTTCATTTTTCAATATTCCGATTGATATTGATTTGAGATTAATGACAGAAAATCAGTCGCTTGAACATCTGACGGCAATGGTTCTGACTAAAATGCCGGAAGTTTTGAAGAAGGTGAAGCCAGATCTTGTGATAGTTCAGGGAGATACTTCAACTGCCGCGATGGTGGCGCTTGCAAGTTATTATGCTAAAATTCCTGTGGCACATCTTGAGGCCGGCCTTCGGACAGGAAATAAATATCAGCCATTTCCAGAAGAAATCAACCGGCAAATAATTGCGAGGATCGCGGACGTCCATTTTGCGCCGACAAAAATGGCGGCGGATAATTTACTGCGAGAACATGTGGAACGGAATCGCGTTTTTAATGTTGGGAATACAATCGTTGACACAATCCGGATCGCGCAAAAGCTCGTCAAAAAAAATATCCGATTTTTGACGGAATCGATTTTAGCGGGAAAATTGTTTTTGTGACGGCTCACAGGCGGGAAAGCTTCGGCCGTGGCCTGGCGAATATTTTTCACGCCCTTAAACAACTGACGCGGGAAAATCCGGAAATAGAAGTGGTTTATCCTGTCCATTTAAACCCGAATGTAAAAGAGCCGGCGTTTAAAATGCTGGGAAAAATGGAAAGAATACATTTGCTTCGTCCGCTCAGTTATGAAGAAACCTTTTGGGTAATGAATAAATGTTATATGATTTTAACCGATTCGGGCGGAATTCAGGAAGAGGCGCCATCTTTTAAGAAACCCGTTCTTGTGCTTCGAAAAGTGACGGAACGGCCTGAAGGAATTCAAGCGGGTGTCGCCAAACTGGTTGGAGACAATATTCAAACTATTGTGCGAGAAACTAATAGAATCCTTAAATCCCGTTCTCATTATTTGCGGATGTGCGCACGAAGGAATCCTTATGGAGACGGCCATTCTTCAGAACGAATCGTTGATATTCTTAAACGATTGATGTGATAAACCAAACCCATGCTGTCACCCAGAAAATATTTAATCTTCGCGTTGATAGCCAACAGGGCTTGTTGTGATAAGGTTGTGAATAGTGAGGCGTGAAAAGAACTGTTTCAAAAAGTTAAGTGAG
>CAZFUU010000174.1:0-3569 GCA_964522565.1 uncultured bacterium
CCAATCAATACAACTTCTGACAATTTCCAAGATTCTGTAAGTGATGGTATGCAAGACCTTGCTGGAGATTGCGATGCAGGTAGAGGGAAAAGTGCTCAAGGATGAATATTTTATAAGCCGAAAGCTTTTTCCGAACGTTGATTTTTACAGCGGGATCATTTACAAGGCGCTCGGGATTCCGACGGATATGTTTACCGTTATGTTCGCCATCGGGCGGTTGCCCGGGTGGATTGCCCATTGGAAGGAAATGCGGCTGACAAAGCCGTCGCGGATCGGACGCCCCCGGCAAATTTATACGGGCCGAACGCTGCGCGATTACGTTCCGATGGATCAAAGAGTTTGAAGCGGAGGATCCCCATGAGGAGGAAAAAGAAGAAAACGTGTTGCTCAAATACGGGCGGGAAGAAGAAAAAAAAGTCTGGGGCACCAAAATCATGTTGTGACGCCAAGGGGATTTTATTCGGAGAGGCGCGAAAGTATTTTCGCAAGAAAGGGCACCGCGAATCCCTGTCCCGGTTTTGGACGGAAAAATAACACGTCTTGCCTTCAGATTTTAGTCAAGCCAGGCCAAAATTCTGCCGAATAATTCACAAATTGGGCTCGTCTTAAAAGATTTTTTGGAGCGTGCATGGGTTTGTCCCGAAAGAAATCAGTTAAACGGCTAATAGCGGTTTTTTGCCTTCTGACGGTCTGTTGTTTCGTTGCTGGACAGGCCCCGGTTGCATCTGCGCAGAGTATTTCAATTACGGCTCCCTCAGCCCTCGTGATCGAAGCGGATTCGGGTAGGGTTCTTTATTCAAAATCTCCCAATGTCAAACGCGCGCCGGCAAGTACGGTCAAATTGTTAACGGCCCTGGTGGTGCTGGACCGCATGCGCCTGGATCAGTGGGTCACAATGCCAAACAGTGTGACTTCCGTTCAGCCGCGTATTCTTCGCGTTCAGCCGGGAGAAAAAATCCGGGTCCGTGATCTGCTGAAAGCGCTCCTGATGAATTCTGCCAATGACGTGGCGCATGCGCTTGCGGTTACGGTGTCGGGTTCGGATTGGGGTTTTGGCCGTTTGATGACGGAAAAAGCGCGTCAACTCGGCGCTCAGAATTCAAATTTTGTTTTCGCCAGCGGCCTGCCCGCCGAAGGCCAGTATTCAACGGTCAGTGACCTGGCGATTATCATGGATGCCGCCCGGAAAAACAGTTTTATCGCCGGAGTCCTTCGGCGTCAGACCGACTCAATTACGACGAACGAGGGCAGACGTTATTATTTAAAGAGCCATAATAAAATGCTTCTTCGAGGCGAAAACATGATCGGCAAAACAGGTTGGACCCGAAAAGCGGGTTATTGTTTCGTCGGATACGGAAAGGGCGCGCGCAATCAAAACGTGATCGTTTCCGTGCTGGGCAGCCGGCGGCTCTGGAATGACGTGGAGCTGCTGGTCCGCGGAGCTTCAAGAACCCCGACGAAAAAGGGATATTTGTTCAAAGGTGTCCGGGGCCCGGAAGTAGTGCGGGTGCAGAATGCGCTGAAAAAAGCGGGGTATTTCAAGGCGAATTCAACGGGCTATTTCGGGGAAATTACGGAAAGAGCCCTGAAAAAATTTCAAAAAGCAAAAGGACTTAAGGTGGACGGAATTTACGGGGACAGGTCACGCGCGGCATTATCCCGCTATATGTAAAGCATCAAGAAGAGTTTTTCCTTCCATTGTCAGTTGAAATTCGATAAACTTTCCTCTTATATGTTCACCAATAACGGCCGGTTCCATAGGTTACTTCGAATGCGTGTCATTCTACTGCTGGCTTGCGCGGGGTTGATGCTGTTACCCGTTTTGCCCGGGTGCAAAACAAGTGTGCCCTCGGGTGACGGAGAGTTGCCTCCTGCCCGGAAAGTTTCAGAACTGGTGGTCGCGGATTATGAGGACGGAAATATGCAAAATTATCTGGGAGGGCAAAGCGGGACGTGGAATCTTGTGCCCGAAGACCCGGGCGTAGAAGTGCTTGAAGCCATTCATGATATCGAAGGCCTTCGCGGTTCCCGCAAGGCGCTCAAGGTTTCCTACCGCATGGAATCTGAGGAACCTGCAAGCGTCGGATTTTGGACCAAGCTGGCGGGGCTTGATGCCAGGCCGTATGATCATTTGGTCTTTGACGTCAAGGGGGACAGTGAGAATGGGTATCCGAGTGTGTTTGTCGTGGAAATCAAAAGATATAAAGACGAAGAGCGTATCGATAAAGTTAAAGGAACATTTGTGGTCAGTCCCGTGACCGAAAATTGGCAAACGGTTGCGATTCCGCTGAATTATTTCACGGGCCTTTATGACCAGACCAACTCCGAAATCTGGAAAGACCCGGCTTTGGCCCTCACGGATTTTGACGAGCTTGTGTTTAATTTTGAAAGCAGGCGGGTGGACAGGAAAAAAGGCGCGGTTTATCTTGATAACATTCGTTTTGTGGCCAAGGGCACGATGGGGCCGACCATTATGGATCAGCCGGTCTTTGATATGGAAAAAACGCCTGTCCGGCTCAAGGGTCTTGCGTACGCGGAGTTTCTTGCCGGGCGCTTGAAAAATTTCCCGACAGAGATAACGGTAATCCCGGAATTTCCGGAGGACGACAAAGCGTTTCTCATGGCGGTGGCGCGTGATACCTGGCGTTTTTTTGATGAAATCATCGATACGGAGCATCATCTGCCGCTCGATACCATTCAGTTGGGAGAAAACGCGGCGCTTGACGAGGGAACCTGGATCGGCGATTACACGAATGTGACCAACATCGGGCTTTATTTGATGACGGTCGTTTCCGCGTATGATTTGGAGTTTATCAGCCGGCCGGAAGCGATTGGGCGAATCAAAAATACGTTGGATTCGGTTGAAGGGCTTGAGCACCATGCCAGCGGGTTTTTATACAATTACTACGATACGACGCTGGCCATTCCGACCAGTTTTTTTGTCTCACTGGTCGACAGCGCCTGGTTGGACGCGGGGCTTTACGTGGTCAAAAACGCGTTTCCGGATGAATTGGGCGTCCAGTGCGAACGGATGTTGTCCGCGCATGATTATGGATTTTTTTATGATGATGTATCGCAACACATGACGCACGGGTATTACGCCCATTTGCAGCTCCCGTCCGATCATTTATACGGCTCGTTCTACAGCGAAACGCGCGCGTCCAGTTATATTGCGATCGGCCGCGGCGAAGTACCGGTTGAACACTGGTTCCGCATGATGCGGACTTTTCCGGAAGAATACGGCTGGCAGACGCAGGCCCCTGTGAACCGAATCAGAAGGACAACGATGGGTTATTCCTATTACGGCGGTTATTATGAATGGGAGGGGCTGAAATTTGTGCCCAGCTGGGGCGGTTCGATGTTTGAGGCGTTGATGCCCGCGATGATTCTGGATGAAAAAAAATACGCTCCCGAAGGCCTTGGACTGAATAATGAAAGGCACGCGACGGCTCAGATGCGGTATGCCGCGGATGAATTGCAGTATCCGGTTTGGGGAATGAGCCCTTCTTCAGTTCCGGAGGGGGGGTATTCGGAGTTTGGCGCGCAACCGCTCGGTTCCAAAGGTTACA
>CAZFUU010000175.1:0-3519 GCA_964522565.1 uncultured bacterium
CCACGCGAACCCTTCAAGCGCCGCGACCGCGTCGTTGATTTTCGGATGGTATTTCATCGTGCAGCTGCCGAGCGGATAAAAATGCGTGTCGACGCTGAAATTTTTCCGCGAAAGATTGATGTAATGGCGAACAAGCTCCGGCTCGGTTAATTCCGGCAGGTTGGCTTCCATTTTCCGCTGAAGCGCGGGCAAAACCTGGTCGTTCAATTTCCTTTCCGGAAATTGCCGGGCTTTCAAAAACGCCCCTTGCTTCCCTTTTTGGCTTTTCTCAAACACAAGCCGGCTGTCACTCGCCGGCCTCTGTGTGACTTGCGTTTTTGTTGACATCTTAATTTCCCTGCGTCGCTGACTTTACCGCTTCGACAAATTGGTCCAACTGTTCTTTTGATTTGGTCTCCGTCGCGCAAATCAGCATTTCGTTTTGGCGTTCCGGATAGAATCGCTCAAGGCCAAGCCCGCCCGTGATTCCGCGTTCAAATAATTTTTGATTGATTTCAGATACGGGCCGGTTAAATCTGACGGCAAATTCATTAAACACCGGGCCCTGGGTCAGGACCTCCGCCGATTTCAGGCGGGCCAGCGCATCACGGAGATACATGGCGTTTTCAATATTGAGCTCCGCGATTCTCTTAACCCCCGCCTTCCCAAGCGTTGACAGATACACGCCGGCTGAGATCGCGCAGAGCGCCTGGTTGCTGCAAATGTTGGATGTCGCGCGTTCGCGGCGGATGTGCTGTTCGCGCGCCTGAAGCGTCAGGCAAAACGCGCGCCGCCCTTCCGAATCAGTTGTGAGCCCCACAAGCCGCCCCGGAATCCTCCTGACAAGCGCCTTCGTCACCGCGATATAGCCAAGCCCCGGCCCGCCGAAACCGGGCGGGATGCCAAGCGGCTGGCCTTCTCCGCAGGCAATGTCGGCGTTCCATTCCCCCGCCGATTTGTAGAAACCAAACGAAAGCGGATGCGCAACAAGGATAAGAAGCGCGCCGGCTTCACGCGTCAAGCGTTCGAGTTCCGTCAAATCTTCCGCCAAACCGAAAAAATTCGGCGACTGAACCACAACCGCGCCGACCGTCTCATTCAATTTTTTCTTCAATTCGTCCGTGTCGAGCGCGAAGCCCTTTTTAAAACTGAATTCGTCCATATGAAAGTTCGTTCCGTGAAGGTATGTGCCCGTCACCGTGCGGTATTCGGGATGAACGGATTGCGCGACAAGCGCTTTTTCCCGGCCGGTGTGGTGAAGCGCCATCAGCACGGATTCCGCGAGCGCGGAGGCGCCGTCATAATGCGAGCCGTTCGAGACATCCATTCCGGTCAGTTCGCACATCAAGCTCTGGTATTCAAACAGCGCCTGCAAAATCCCCTGCGACGCCTCGGGCTGGTAAGGCGTGTAGGCCGTGTAAAATTCACTCCGGTTGATGATAAACGGAACGACGGCGGGAATGTAATGTTCGTAAGAGCCGGCGCCGAGAAATGAATTGAACCGTTTAACATTCGCATTTTGGGAAGCGAGCGCGGCAAAAAAATCCTGCGCTTCGAGTTCGCTTAACGCCGGCGGAAGATCAATTTTTGGATTTCTGAGATCCGGCGGAATGGCCTGCAGCAACTGGCTGAAACGCTCAATGCCGACCGCCTCGAGCATTTCCGCCTGATCTTCTTTGGTCAAAGGAAAATATGACATGATTCTCTCAATGCGCTCCGGACAAAATATGTTGTTCATATTGTTCGCTTGTCATCAGGGAATCCCACTCGGATGGATTTGAAAGTTCAAGCTCAAACAGCCACCCTTTCCCGTAAGGGTCGTGATTGACGATTCCCGGATCGGATTCAACGGTCGTATTAATCGCTTTCACTTTTCCGCTCAGCGGCGCGTAAATATCAAACGCCGCCTTGACGGATTCGACCACGCAAACGCCCTTTTCCTTTTCCGCTTCCCGGCCCACCTTGGGAAGCTCGACATACACAATGTCAGAAATCTCGCGTTGAGCGTAGTCGGTAATCCCGACCACAAATTTCTCGCCTTCCCGGCGCACCCATTCGTGTGATTTGGTGTATTTTAAATCTTTCGGATAATTCATCATGTCTCCTTCTTTAAACCAAAATGCAAAATTTAAAATTCAAGAACTTTTGACTTATTACTTTTGAATTTTGACTTCTTCCCATCCTTGTTTCTCTGCATCTTATTTCTTTGCTTCTCGGGCGGGGCGTTTATAAACTCCGTTACAAAAATAATACGCCTTCGCACATCACGTTTTCTAACAACTAGGCTACGGTATGTGTTTTTTTGTAACGGAGTAAAATGCTCCCTCAACAATTTTAGCTTTGAATGATTTTTCGCGAATTTCAATTTCAATCACGTGCCCCGCTGCACCAAGCTCAGCCGCAATGTATGCCAATCCGATATTCTTCTGCAAAGTGGGCGAAAAAGAACCGCTCGTCACATGGCCGATTGCCGTTCCATTCGCCTTGATCACGCAGCCCGAACGCGGAATCCCGCGGTCCATCATTTCAAACCCGACAAGTTTTCGGCTGATCCCGTTCTTTTTCTGCGCGACAAGCGCCTCTTTGCCGATAAAATCTTCCTTATCCCACGCGATCGTCCAATCCAGGCCGGCTTCAAGCGGTGTCGTTTCGTCCGTCAATTCGTGCCCATACAGGCACATTTTCGCCTCCAGCCGCAGCGTATCGCGCGCGCCGAATCCAACTGGCTTAATCCCGAAGGGCTGACCCGCGTCAAGCAGCCGGTCCCAGATTTTGCCGGTTTGTTCCATCGGACAGAAAATCTCAAACCCTTTCTCGCCCGTGTATCCGGTCGCCGAAAAAATCAGAGGGCCGAATTCCGTTGTTTGCGCCGCAAAATGATAATAACGAATACTCCCGCAACCGATTTTAAACACGTGGTCGATGACCTCTCCGCTGAGCGGGCCCTGAACCGCGATCAACCCTGTTTCCGCCGTTTTGTTTTCGAGGCGGGCGTTTCCTTCCAGATGGCTTTCAAACCACGAGAAATCCTTTTCGACATTTCCCGCGTTCACAACAATCAAGTACTGATCGGCCGAAATCCGCATGACGACCACATCATCCACAACCCCGCCGGACGGATTGCAAACCGGACTGTAAACCGCCCTGCCCGGATAAAGTTTCCGGACGTCGTTTGTGATCCAGTGATTCACAACTTTTTCTGCGTCCTGTCCGGTGACACAAAACTCGCCCATGTGGCAAATGTCAAACATCCCGACTTTTGTCCGGACGGTATGATGTTCGTCAATGATGCCGGAATAATAAATAGGAACTTCCCATTCGCCGAATTCGGCAAAGCGGGCGCCGAGACGCTCGTGAACGGCATGAAGCGGAAGCTGTCTGATTTGAGTCATCGCTGTAACCATGTCTGTCTGACGGTTGAGTTAAAAAACCAAGGAAGCACGGATTTTACCAGAAATTGCGGAAAACGTGTATGGAATTTTGTGCAGCTGAACCGGCAGCCCCCTCGGGAACTGCCGGTTCGAAAAAACCAAAATAAGG
>CAZFUU010000176.1:0-3452 GCA_964522565.1 uncultured bacterium
CAAAGGGTCCGTCAAGTGCACCAGGACAGAAGGGATTCGCCACGAGGCAGAGCATGAAAGCGCGGGAGCTGGATTAAAAGGATTGCACATGCCGCGCCGGTTCACGCACGCGGGGCATCATCCCTTTGATGCGCTGAAATGGACGCACCGCTCATCCGTCATCGGAAATCCGGACGGCTCCGTGGTGTTTAGAATGGATGACATCGAGGTCCCCGAAGAGTGGTCCCAACTGGCAACCGATATCGCTTCGTCAAAATATTTCCGCAAGGCGGGCGTCCCCAAAACCGGAAGCGAAAACAGCGCGAAACAATTGATTCAACGCATCGCGCGGACGATTCGCCGCGCCGGCGAGAAATTCGGCGGGTATTTTGCCACCCAGGAAGACGCCGACGCGTTTGAAATGGAGTTGTCGTATTTAATGATCACGCAAACGGGCGCGTTCAATTCGCCGGTCTGGTTCAACTGCGGATTGTCGCATGAATACGGAATTCAGGGCAGCGGCGGCAACTGGTTCTGGAACCCGGAGACGGGGAAAATCGAAGAAGGCAAAGATGCCTACGCCCATCCGCAATGCTCGGCTTGTTTTATTCAATCGGTCGATGATGACCTCATGTCTATTTTTGACCTGATCAAGGCGGAAGCGCGGCTTTTCAAATACGGGTCCGGGACCGGGACGAACTTTTCAAAACTCCGAGGCAGACAGGAAAAACTTTCGGGCGGCGGAACGTCTTCCGGCCTCATGTCTTTTCTGGAAGTGCTGGATCGGGGCGCGGGGGCGACCAAATCCGGCGGAACGACGCGCCGGGCGGCCAAAATGGTGATCCTGGATATGGATCACCCTGAAATTGCGGATTTCATTCATTGGAAGATGAAGGAAGAAAAGAAGGTCCGCGCTTTAATCGCGGCGGGGTATCCTTCGGACTTCAACGGGGATGCCTATAAAACGGTTTCGGGCCAAAATTCGAACAATTCCGTCCGCATCAGCGACGAATTCATGCAGGCGGCCCTGAGCGGCAAGCAATGGCATACCCGGTTCCGGACAACCGGAGAAAACTGCGATACTTATGAAGCCAAGGATCTGTTAGGCCTGGTTTCCGAAGCCGCCTGGGCGTGCGCCGATCCGGGAGTTCAATTTGATACCACCATCAATGACTGGAACACGTGCGCCAATGCCGGCCGCATCCGCGCGTCCAATCCCTGCTCCGAATATATGTTTCTCGACGATTCATCCTGCAACCTGGCGTCTATTAACTTAATGAAGTTTCTGAACGCGGACGGCACGTTTGACGTCGAAGGGTTTCGTCACGCGATTCGCATTTTTATCCTTGCCCAGGAAATCCTGGTCGATTTCGGGTCCTATCCCACAAAATCCATCGCGACCAACAGCCACAATTACAGGCCGCTCGGCCTCGGATTCGCGAATCTGGGGACGCTGTTGATGGTGAAGGGCTTGCCGTATGACAGCGACGAAGGACGGTCACTGGCGTCGGCAATCAGCGCGATCATGACCGGGCACGCGTATCGCGTGTCTTCTGAAATCGCCAAACACAAAGGCGCGTTTCCGGATTACCCGCGCAATGAAAGCTCGATGCTTCGGGTGATCGAAAAACACAGAAACGCCGCTTACCAGATTGATGAACTGCTGTGTCCGTCTTACCTGGTGCGCGCCGCGCGCGAGGATTGGGACGAGTCACTTGCTTTCGGGAAACGTTACGGATACCGGAACGCCCAGTCCACCGTCATCGCGCCGACCGGCACCATCGGGCTTTTGATGGATTGTGACACGACGGGTGTCGAGCCGGATTTCGCGCTGATCAAATTTAAAAAACTGGCCGGCGGCGGCTATTTTAAAATCGTCAATCAATCGGTGCCGGCCGCGTTGAAAACCCTGGGTTATTCGGACGCCGAGATTCATGACATTATCGAATACGTGGTGGGGACGGCGACCCTGAAAAACGCGCCGTGGATCAACGAAAACGCGCTTCGCCAGCGCGGCTTTGAAGATGAGGATTTGTTTAAAGTTGAAAACATTGTGGCTTCCGTTTTTGAACTCTCGCACGCGTTTATACCTTCCGTCTTAGGAGAGGAATGCCTGAAGCGGATCGGCCTCAAGCCCGAGGATTGCGCCGCGCCGGGATTTAATTTGCTGGAGGCGCTCGGGTTTTCGGCCGCGGAAATCGAAGAAGCCAACAGGGTGGTTTGCGGGACGATGACGGTTGAAGGCGCGCCTCATGTGAAGCCGGAGCATTTGCCGGTATTCGACTGCGCCAATCAATGCGGCAAATACGGCCAGCGGTTTATCAAAGCGATGGGGCACGTCCGCATGATGGCGGCGGTTCAGCCCTTTATTTCCGGCGCGATTTCGAAAACCGTCAATATTCCGAATGAAGCGTCTGTTGATGAAATCCGCGATATTTATGTCGAGGGATGGAAAATCGGGCTGAAAGCCGTCGCGCTTTACCGGGACGGCTGTAAAGCGTCACAGCCGCTCAACACGTCCTCGTCCGATTCAAAAGGAAAAGAGGAAAAAGCCGGCGGATCCGCTCAAAAACCGATTTTGCGCCGCCGACGTTTGCCGAAAAAGCGAATCGGATTTACCCAGGAAGCCACCGTGGCGGGGCATAAAGTATACCTGCGCACGGGCGAATACGAAGACGGCGACTTGGGGGAAATTTTTATCGACATGCACAAGGAAGGCGCGGCGTTCAGGAGCTTGATGAACTGTTTTGCGATTGCGGTTTCGCTGGGGCTTCAGTACGGCGTTCCGCTCAAAGAGTTTGTCGATGTGTTTACCTTTACCCGGTTTGAGCCGCAGGGGATGGTCGATCATCCGAACATTAAATACGCGACGTCGGTGGTGGATTATCTTTTCCGAGTGCTTGGGATGGAATATCTCAATATGACGGATTTTGTGCACAAAAAACCCGCTGACGACGGGCCCTCGTCAATGCCTGACAAACATTCTCCTTCGGGGAATGGGAATAAAAAATCCGGCGCGGGGCATATGCCGCAGGCGCGTGCAATATCTCAGGCAAAATCCGCGCTTCCAATCAAGCCGGCTGAAAAACCGGCGCCGGTTGCGGCGCCTGTTCCGGTTGCAGTGGAAGTCGGAGCGGCTTCCGGGATTGCCGACTCCGCGTCCGCGATGCCGGAAGGAGCGTCCGGAGTCCTGTCCGGGCATCTTTCCCAGATGATGGGGGACGCGCCGATGTGCAATCAGTGCGGGCATCTGACCGTTCGCAACGGTTCCTGTTACAAATGCCTGAATTGCGGCAACTCGATCGGGTGTAGTTAATAGGGATTTGTGGGTAGTGAACGGTCGTTAGTGAATCGTCATTGCCTGCCTTGCCGACAGGCAGGCGAACCCGTGCGGGTGAAGCAATCTCAGCTTTTTTAGCCCGTAACACGCAAAGCCCCGGCTGTGAAGACGGGGATGGATGGGCACGATTTTC
>CAZFUU010000177.1:0-3445 GCA_964522565.1 uncultured bacterium
TGAGGAACCCGAAGACATCATCCCGGCGGCTTTCTTGGAATAATTCGTGATAGAATCCGTCAAACACCTTGATTTTCCGGTCTTTTGACCCGGCAGATTCATAAAACTTGCGAATGCGCTCGGGGGAGACGATATGTTCTTCTTCGGCTATCAGGCCCAGAAGCGGCAGCGTAATTTGGCCGGCTGAACGTAATGCGCGGTCACCGGCTTCAAGCATTTCTTTTGTCAAACGAATCGTGATTTTTCGTTGTATCAGGGGGTCGGTCGTATACGCCTTGACCCTATCCGGATCATGCGTAAGAAAAACCGGATTAACCGGATTATGGACAATGAAATGCGGAACAAACCGGTCCGCTATTTTTGAAAGAGACAAGGCCAAACGATTAAACTGGTATAAGCCCAGGAACGGCGAGCTCAGGACAAGACGATCCCAGCGGCCGGAAGATTTTAAAATTGTATGAATGGCAATTAGCCCGCCAAGGCTGTGACCGAATAAAATATACTGATCGCTTCCGGAGGTTAGCGTTTCTTCGGCGAAACGGCGGAAACACAACGTATCCCGGACAAAATCATCGAAAGTCGCGACAAACACGCGTTCGCCGAGCGAATGTCCATGACCGCGCAAATCATGGATCATGACAGAAAACGGAAGATCACTCAACGCCTCGGCTAATTCCTCATAACGCGCCGAGTGTTCCCCGAATCCGTGTATCATGATGAGCGAAACGGGACTTTTCTTGACCCAGGCGCGGTAAAAGAGCTTCGTCCCGTCAAAGGACGAAAAATATCCGGTCTCTTTTTTCATGCAGTCCATCCTCATACATTCTGGTAATCGTGTCTCGATACTTGTCAACAATAACAGACCGTTTCATTTTCAGAGTCGGAGTAATTTCTCCCGCCTCCAAAGTGAATTCGCGCGCCATCAGCGTGAAATACTGGATTTTTTCATGCGCGGCAAGTTCGCGCGTGCATATATCGATTTGATTTTTCAAGTATCTGTGAACAGCCGGCTTCGAAAGCATATCCCGGGGGTCTTGCGCTTCAATTCCGACTTGCCGGAGTTCTTCTCCAAGCGCCGCAAAGTCAGGGACGATCAAGGCGGCCAAATATTTTCTGTCGTCTCCGATGACGACAATTTGCGAAATGGTTTTAAGGCCGAGGATATGATTTTCGATATTTTGCGGTGAAATGTTTTTTCCGCCCGAAGTAATGATAATATCCTTTTTTCTACCGGTAATACACAGGAAACCGTCCGCATCTTTTCGCGCCAAATCACCGGTGTGAAGCCAGCCGTCTTTGATAACTTCCTGAGTCGCCTTATCGTCTTTAAAATAACCGGCCATGACCGACGCGCTTCGGACCAGCAACTCTCCGTCCGGTGCGATTTCTATATCTACCTGATCAAGCGGCATCCCGACGGAACCAAAACGAAAGCTTTCGTAGCGATTAACGGAAACCACCGGCGAATGCTCCGTTAATCCGTAGCCCTCGAGAATCAGGATGCCCATGGCATAAAAAAATTCACCCAGCGCTTGCGGCAACGCCGCCCCGCCGGATATAAAAAACCGCATTCTTCCGCCCAGCCGATTTTCGATTGTTTTAAACACGACCATACGGGCAAGATAAAACCGCAGACGCAAAAAAAATGGCATCGGGCGGTTGGAAATCCGGTACGGAATCGTTTTCTTTCCTACCGATAATGCCCAGTCAAAAATGATTTTTTTTATTCTTGGCCCGTGCGCTACCTGTCCCTGGATATTTACGTGCATTTTTTCAAAAAACCTGGGCACGCCCCGCCCGATGGTGGGACGGACTTCCCGAATATTTTCGGCGACCGCGTTGATGTTTTCAGCGAACGCCGTCACAAACCCGCACATAATCTGCAGGTAATGCCCGGCCACCCGCTCAAAAACATGACTCAGGGGCAAAAAAGACAGCGAGACGTCCTTTGCGGAAAGCGGAAGTGCTTTTTGCGCGGCTTCACAATTGGAAATAAGATTTCGGTGAGTCAGCAGAACCCCTTTCGGCGGACCCGTTGTGCCGGACGTATAGATAATGGTGGCAAAATCATCCGGCCCGATTTCATCGATGAGGCGTTCGAGCGTATCCGCCTCCTCCGGCATGTCTGAGGCGGCCATGTTGATAAAGTCGCGGAAACCCATCACGCAAACCGGAATCTGATCAGAAACAGGAAACGGATCAAAATAAATAACAAACTCGAGCGATGGAAGATAGGCCGCGTGAGAGGCGATTTTTTTAAAGAGATTCTCGGATGAAACGAAAACTACTTTCGCTTCACAATGGGACAAAATGTATGCGATTTCTTTCTCCGCCGCCGTGGGATAGAGCGGCACCGCGACGCCGCCAATCGAAAGAATTGCCATGTCCGCGCAGACCCATTTGGGCCGGTTTTCGGACAAAATTGCAACGCGGTCACCTTTTCTGACGCCAAGGCGATAAAGCGCCCGCTTAATCTGGTCAACTCGTTTGCCGTATTCGCCCCACGAAATATCGACAAAACGCCCCGACTGTTTGACTTGAAGCGCGGTTTCGTTCCTTAAGCGTTGCGTTTGCTCGCTGAAAATCCGCGCCAGATTTTTCTGTTTTTCTGCGCAACGATCATTCATGATTCTTAACTTGTGGTTAGGCGGAACCCAAAAAGTTTACAAAAAAATAATTTGCGCCATCAATTGATGCCGCCTTTTTATCGATCGTCGAGGATGACGGGCTTAACCGTTTCGCGCACTATCACGGGCGGCCGCGCAACTTCCACCGGCCGAATTCTTTGACTGGTCTCGATGACATTTAATGTCGCTTGCGCTTTATCAACCTGTTCCGCTAACAGCCGAAGTTTTTCGCGCTGTAAGGCGGCCTCGATATCGCCGGCCCTTTGAGTTTGCTGAACATTGACGGGAGGGGTCGCGGCCAAATTTCTCAGGATTCGTTCATGCACTTGGGCGCGAGACATGATTTTTTCAATTTCAGACCGGTCTCCGTGCATGCTTCGCTGAAGGTGATGTGTTCTCGTGATGATACCCTGTAATTCTTTTTCAATTGCGGGTATGTCAGGATCTTTTGTGGCAGTGCCGGCTGGCTGAATTACCGTGTCAGGCGTTATTTCCGAGCGCTTTTCTTCTTCAATTTTACGCCCGGCATCAGCAGTGGAACGCTCCATCGGCCTGACTTTTACTTCTCTCGGAGCCGTTTCCGAAGGCACCTCGGAAGCTTTTGAATCGGTTTTCTTCTCAGGTTCGGGCTTCGGCCGCCCAAAATTCCAGAAACCGAGCGACAGCATGGAAATCAAAACAATCAATGTGATCCTTGTCGCCAGATGATTCTTGTTTTGACTTGTCGTCCTGAACATTAGGGCAGCCTCCACTTGCGTATAGTTTATACCAATGTTAGCTGAGGCGGAAATGGGTTCACGAAATTTCTAGGATGGTAG
>CAZFUU010000178.1:0-3430 GCA_964522565.1 uncultured bacterium
ATGACAAAATTTTCGAAACAGTCAGGGAGAATGTCCCCGTTCTTCGTATGGGAATTTTGAATCCGATTGAAGAGAATGAAGCGTCGCGATGGGTTGGGCGGCAACGCAAGGGGCGTTTTGATTCTCGGCGGCTTGCCATTGTGGATACCGGTGTTTCGGACGTATTCCGCCGCAAAATCGAGCCGGGCGATAGGAAATTGCGCATTTCACTGGTGATCGATGTCAGCGGCAGTATGTATGAGGATACTAACAATCTCAACTTGGGGCAGGTCAACGGGAATATGCTTCGTGCGGCGAACCGGATCAACAACGCGGTTAAAACCGCGATCTTGTTTATGGAAACTTTCCGTGATGATCCGCATGTGGAACTTGAGATTCTTATTTTTGCTTCCAAACAAAAAATGATTAAGCATTTTGACGAACCCGTCACGATGGAAACAGCTTATCATGTGGTTGATAACATCTTGAGACATGATCTTGGGGTCGAAAATACCGATCTGGCCGCGCTCAAGAAAGCAGTCAAAAGCCTCCGTGCCCGCGATGCGTCCGGCGGTGTTCATCCCAAGGTTGTCGTCGTCATTGCGGATGGTGGGATCAATTTTAATGATAAGGAAGGAATTCATAAAATTTTGAAAGAAAATGAGGATATTGCTTTTCTTCCCACAGGAATCGGGCCGGAGAGCAAGAATGTTAAGGATGCCTATGCGCCTTATGGCAAAGCCGAGTCCGGCATTAATCAACTCGCGGGAAACACCGGAGATCGCCTGAAAGAACAAGCCGCGGCTTTGAACGTCCGATCTGAACTGAGAGCGCCTGGCTCCCCCGGAGTGATCGCGGAAATAGGAAGTTTTCGGATTATGGCAGAGGGTGACAAACGTTTTCTTACGTTTAAACCCGGTAAATACCGGGAACAATACCCCAGTTTCAAAGTTGAAGTGAATGGGGAATTTGAGGATATCGCGGACGGTGATTATTTCGAAAGTGACACCAATGTGGAAAATTTGGTCGAAATTATCGAAGGGCTTCAGCGGCAGGACATTACCAAAAGCCCGCTTTATGTCATCGGCGAAGAAGGCGCTGGCAAAAACTGGCTCATTTATTTTGCGGCCCGGCTCATGCGCCGCAATGTCCGTTTTATGGCCTTTCATGAAGACACGCACGAAGATGACCTGATCGAACGCCGCGGAGTGAACGAACGCGAAAGAGGGAAATCCGACTGGATCCCATCCGCATTTACAACGGCCATGGACCATGGAGATATTTTCATAGGAGATGAAGTGAACAAGGCAAAGCCGCCGGTGCGCGCGAAGTTAAATAACATTTATGAAGCGCGCGAAGTGAAATTGCATGACGGAACGGCCGTCAAGGCAAAACGCTATTTCGCCGCGGTTTTTACGGCCAACCCGCCGGCGACGGGACGGGACGCCAAAGTCTATCAAGTGAATCGTGATTCGGCGGAAATGATGGACCGCGCGAATGTGGTCGTCATTGATTATCTTCCGGAAGAAGAGGAAACGGCGTTTCTTTTTTGGAGAATCATGAGAATCCGCGGATTAAAGGATGCGTCCGGGATTACCGAAGCGGAGAGAAAACTTGTGGGCCAGCTCGTAAAAGCCGGAAATAGAATCCGGGATAAATATAAAGGAAGAGATACGGCCGGAAGCACCCTGGGACGGGGGCAGCTTGTGGCGCGTCCTTTTTCAACACGCGCGCTTGAGAACATCATCAAACACATTTCCCGTTTCCCGGAAGATATTAAACGCGTGCGCAGTGTCATCCGGCGTTACTATCCCTACGATCTCGAAGTGGAAAAGAAAGACCTGGCGAGAAATGCCGAAACGGTTCTCGACAGTTACGACCTTCTGAAAACAAACGACGCGGTTGAGTTTACGTCTCAGGATTTGGAAGGCCCTGTTTACGCGAAGAACGCGAAAGGTGAAAGAATCCTTCGGTTTAAGGGGATAGAAATTCCAGTGCGGGCGGATGCTCCGAAAAACATGGATGAAATTCCCTGGGACCGGCGTATGGACTGGACGCCGACCAACCTCCGTTATCTTTACGATATTCTGCAGGATTTCAAGGCGGGAAATCATATGTTGTTTACCGGCGAGGCAGGCACGGGGAAAGATTTGGTCGCGGCTTATTTGAGCGTCCTGATTTATGGAAAATCCATTGAAGTGTTTAATGTGACCAATAACACCCTCGTGGAGGATGTTGTGGCCTATCTGGGTTTGGGTGAAGGCGAAAAAGCGGATTTGAACGGCACCCTCACGGCGGTTGGTAAGAACGAAACCGGAATTGTTCCGGCGTATGTGATTCGCGCCATGCGGGCCGGCCGGCCTCTTATTTTAAGCGAAATTAACAAAGCCAAACCCGAAGTATTGGCCGCTCTCAATAACATCCTCCAATTCGGCTGGATTGATTTGGCGAACGGCCAGCGCGTCTATGCCCAGCCGGGGTTTTGTATCATCGGAACCATGAATCCGTCAAACAATCCGCTCTATGATGCCAATTACCGGCTTTCCGGCGAATTTCTGGCGCGATTTTCAAGCCACCGGTTCGATAATGTGCCGCCGGACGAAGAGGTGGCTATGCTCCGGCGCTTCAATGAACGGATCCGCCGTGAACATCCGGACGGCGCTTATTTTTCGCTTCTGAAAGAAGAATTAATCAAGCGGCTCGTGGAGATGGTCGGAAGTCTGCGGGCAAAGTATTCTGACGGAAGACTTTCACACCCGGTATCTATGCGCGCGCTGAAACGAATTATCGTGCGGCTGGCCGAGCACCCCGACCGGTATCCAGGCGGTTTGGAAAAAATCGTGCGAGGGGCAATCTTTTTTCATGATGAGGTCGGGCAATCTGCCGTCACACTCGCGATGGATGACGCAAAAGTGGCCAAGATCAGGGGCGGGATCGTTGACTATGTGATTGAAACAGGCGATAGGGAACTCGACACGCTTCTTGAAACATTCAAGGCGGCAGGCAATGGCCCGGAGAAGGTTTTAGAAATATTGAAAAAATTGGACGAGGTCATCGCGAACGGAAAAATAGCAAAAGAAAGAAAAACAGCGCTGTCGAAGGCGGCCGCGATTTACGGCACGATTTTAGCGGCCAAGGACTTTGAAGAAGGAACGAAAAAAGAAATCGGGCAGGTGGTTGCCCGGCTTGCGGACTATGTCCGCGAACGTTTCCTTCTGCCCGATGGCAGCGAACCGCTTCCGGAAATTGAACGAATTCTTGAGGCCAAAGGCCAGTGGGATCTTAAAAATTCTGATAAGCCTGAGCGTAAGCAAATCGGCGAAACCATACACGGAATTTTCCATATCAAGGGGCAAAAAGGCGCTATTGCGTTTATTAAAATCGGCGAAGAAACTTATTTGGGAATTTCTTCGGGCTCGGCGGATGAGGATGCTTTGGCGGCCATTGACCG
>CAZFUU010000179.1:0-3354 GCA_964522565.1 uncultured bacterium
CGGCGAGTCGGCGATTCGCGCTCGCAAGGCCCCAACACCGGAATATTCAAATCATTTTTATGAAACATAAATTCCCCCGGACGCGGTATTATACTCCCCGAAAGGCGCCTTCACAAACAAAGAAATTCCCGCAAGGTTTCAAAATTTTCCAGGATCACGTCCGGACGCGACGGTTCGATTTCTTCCCGGTTTTGAAATCCGTTCGGAATCACAATCGTCCGGACCCCCGCCCGTTTGCCGGTTTCCACGTCAATCACGCTGTCCCCCACAAACACGGTTCCGGCCGGCCCGGTTTTCGCCAGTTTCATGAGAGCCAACAGTGAATCCGGCTCCGGTTTTTTGGGCAGAGGGCTGTCTCCGCCCATCACGGAAAAAAAATACCGGCCGACGCCAAGCCCGGAAAGAATCTTTCGGGAAAATCCTTCGCTTTTGTTGGTCAGGACCGCCTGCAGGACTCTTTTTTGATCAAAAAAATCAAGTGTCTGCTCAACGCCCGCATAAAGGCGCGTCTCGTCCAGAAGATGCTCGTCGTAATGAGCGCGAAAAATTGAAACCGCTTTTTTCACCACGGCCTCGTTTTCCGCCTGCGCATCTCCCGAAGAGCGCCGGATGATTTCACGCATCAGATGCTGGACGCCGATCCCGACGCACTGCGCGACTTCTTCGTCCGAAAGCGCGGGCAATCCGATCTGCAGGAGCGCCCAATTCGCAGAACGCGCGATATCCAGCCGCGTATCGGCCAGCGTTCCGTCAAGGTCGTAAACGATCAGCTTAATCATCGCGTGAATCCGGGGTCAGAGCCCGGGCTCTGACCCCATGAAAACAGGATGTTTCTTGTCGCGCTCCGAAAGAATGAACGGCATCCCGATGTCCGGCCACGGAATCCCGAGGGCGGGGTCATTCCAGATGATGCCGCGCTCGCATTCGGGCGCGTAAAAATCCGTGACCTTGTAAAGAAATTCGCTTCCGTCTTTCAGCACGCAAAATCCGTGCGCGAATCCCTTCGGCACATACAGCATTTTCTTGTTTTCTTCGCTCAAAACCGCCGTGACATACCGCCCGAAAGTCTTCGATTTTTTCCGGATATCAACCGCAACATCGAAGACCTCCCCGCGAATCACCCGGATTAATTTCGCCTGCTCGTGAGGCGCCTCCTGCCAATGCAGTCCGCGCAATACTCCCCTGGATGACCGGCTGTGATTATCCTGGACAAACCGGACGTCGATTCCCTGTTCCCGGAATTCGCGCTCATGGTAGGCCTCGAAAAAAAACCCCCGAGAATCCTCGAGCACATCCGGTTCTATTAGAATAACGTCGGGTATTTCAAGCCGTGTAAATTTCATCGCTCCACCTGGAATAATTAAAAAGTCAAAAATTAAAAAGTGCGAGATTTTTTGACTTTTATCTTTTGACTTATTCCGTCCTTCGTCTTTTGAATTTTAACTTTTGACTTTTGACTTATTTTGTATTTGCTTCATCATTTTCTTAACCGCTTCCGCCGGCAGGCCCATTACATTCGTATATGACCCTTCGATTTTCTTGACGATTTTAGGCCCTTCCTGAATCCCGTAGGATCCGGCCTTATCGCACGGACTGACGGCTTGAATATAACTTTTTATTTCGCTTTCTTTCATCTTCTTCAGGAACACTTTGGTCTGCGCGACTTCTTTCAAAATCACGCCTGTTCCCCGGTCCCACAACACGACACCGGTATAAACCCAATGCATCCGTCCGTGAATGAATTTCAAAATCGCGAACGCTTCTTTTTCATCCGCCGGCTTGCCCACTATCTGCCCGCGGCAATAAACAATCGTATCCGCGGCCAGGACGTAGCGCGCTTCCTTCGGCGCCAGGACGTCACGCGCCTTGCCCAGCGCGTGGCGAAGCACCAATTCCTCGGGGGAAACGTCTTTCTGGTTTTTTTCAACATACGTTGACATCACCACCTTGAATTTGATGCCGAGGGACCGGAGAATTTCCCGCCGCCGGGGCGATCGGGAAGCCAGATAAATCATAATTTTATTTTTATTCTGAGAACTTATGCGCATTCCCTTGCTCCTTTTTGTGTTTCCAAAACAAGTTCCCGGTACGAACCCAGAACCAGATCTTCCTCGCTAATCCCAAACAAATCTTTGTAAAAACGGCACTGCTCCAGAAGCGCATCCTCACCGTGCGCCCCGCCGCCGTCCATGGCTTCGATTTCCACAAAAGTGCCGAGCCCGTCCACTTCATCCAAATGAAATTTAACCCCGTTAGAGGTCGTGCGCTCAAAACCATGACGTTTGCCATTTTTTTGACGTCTTGCAACCGGTAATATTTCGTCCTGTACTTTTGAAACCTCACTTCCATGAGGTACGCCGAAACCTCTAACGGAGTTGACGTTTTCAATAAACCCCGTTAGAAGCTTACACGGAACATCAAACTCCGTGTGTTCATTACGACCTTGTTTGGTATTTCTGCCAAACAGCGCGGGCGCCTGCCTGCCGGCGAAACGGAGATCCGCTTTTTTTGTGGCGGGTTTTCCCTCGCGATATGTCGGCGGACTCTCTGCTTCTAACGGGGTAAAATAAATTTCTCGGACCTTTCGAACCACCGCCGAGACGCCGAGCAGGCGCGATAAAATTTCCTTTAACGCGCTCGAATTCTCCTCCAGGCGCTGAAGCACAACCCGCGCTCGTTTCGGCCCCGCATCATTTTCGCGTTCGTAATACACGAGGCAATGTTCCAGGCCGCCCTCGCGCAATTTCAGCCGGCCGGAAGGCGCGTTAAAATAAGTATCGATCTGACGGCCGGAACCTTTAAAAACGGCGGCGCGAGATTTCAGTATCTCGCGGATTTTATCCGGCGAACCGCATCTTGCTTTGAGTTCGATATTGAGATGTTTCATGTTGTGTCTCGGATAGTCAAATCATTTTGGGGCGTGGCCGACAGAGAACAGAAAACAGAAGACAGATAACAGATTCCGGAAAACAGAAAATACATTTCGCCCCTGTCTCTGTTCTCTGTTCTCTGTTCTCTGCCTTCTGTTATCCGTTCGCCTTCATCAGAAAATAAAGCCCCGCGTAAACCCGGGTATCGATCATATACCCCTTTTTTATCTGTTGTTCAAGCCATTCATCCGCTTCCGCCAGCGGAATTTCATGCACCGTAATATCTTCCGAACTGTCGCCTCCGCCGGCGCTGACTTTCCGCAACCCCTTGGCGCGGTAAACGACAAGAATGTCATTGCTCGAGGCCTGCGCGGCCGGCCCCTCGGTCAAAAAAACCATCTCCGCCGCTTCGTAACCGGCCTCTTCCAAAAGCTCTCGCTTGGCGGCCTCTTCCATGGTTTCGTCCAGTGCGTGATCAAGATCG
>CAZFUU010000180.1:0-3308 GCA_964522565.1 uncultured bacterium
GATGTGAAAGCAAAGAGCAAACCGGTAGATATGAATTTACAGAAATATCGTGTCAGATGATTGCGTTGATTTGCCACGGAACGTGATTTCCACCTTTTTTAAGCTATTTAATAAGTATATCAGATAATTACTATTAATCAACCTCTAATTTGGGGTCGGGCTCAAAGGTACAGGGTTGGAGCAAAAAGCATCAGGTGCGCGGAAAATATTATCTGACAGCAAGAGCACTCCCCCTGTACCGTCAGACCCGACCCCAAATGACAAGGGGAAGATGGAGCCGGCCGGGGATGGCCGGCACCATCTCTTAAGCCGCGCGACGTCTTGCCTGGTCGGCGGCCTCCTGGGCAAGGATTTGAAAGGCCTTTAACACCGCAAGATTAAACGTTTGAGGCCCCTCGGCCTTAAAAACTTTTGGCTGGTTCGAATCCGAAACCAATCCATCCGGAATTTGTTCGATCAGAAGAGAAAATCCGGCTAAAAATCGGCCGGCCTGGGAAATCGTTTTTTCGTCGACGATTGAACCGTCAGCATATTCCCGAAGAGACAAAATCCTATCGGCCTCAGCAAAAGGATTATAGCTGCCTCTGACATTCGGCCCTTCCGCCGGGCGGAACGGATCAATGACAACCGGAATCACGCCGTCTGAACGGTTCATCAGCCGCTGAAGCGCGCGAGTCAACGCGGCCCCGACGCTGGTTTTATTCTCCCCAACCGGATATAATTCGGTAGTAATATTTTTATTCAATATCACCAGGTTTAGAATCACCCGCATCATTTCATCAAATTTCTGCGCCATCCGGATTCGGTCGGAATCCGATTCGGTAACTTCATAGCCAATCACCCGCTTATCGGAAATCGCCAGATACGCGTCCAGCATCGCGCGAGCTTTCTTGACGGCATCTTCAGAAATTTTTGCAGTGCGATCAACCACCTCTTCCACCACTGGGGTCAGAGCCCGGGCTCTGACCCCAGGTTCTGAAAGGATGTCCAAAATATTTTCAAGCCGCGTTTTTCCGTTCCGGGTTTTTTCATTCAGCGCTTCAACAACCAGCCATCCCGGAAGCCCGGCTTGCTTAAGCTCATTTTCAAATACCGCAACTATATTTTCAGTGGATAGATTTTCCAAATTCTGAAGGTCACCCGCCAGCGATCCTTTGACAATTTGACCCTTCGCATGGTCAATTTTATTAAGCGCCTGGCCCAACGCCATTTCAGAAATTGGGGTCAGAGCATCTATACCCCTCTGACCGCTGATTCTCTCACTAATGGTCGGAACCCCATCTGTTGGTCGTTCAAGCACAGCATCCGCAACAACTCCTGCCGCAATCCGCAGTTCCGAACGTTTTCCGCTACGTTCAATATACCAGTACTGAAACGAAATCTCGGCCAGCAAAATCCAGTCGGCTATCTGATCAGCCAAGAGATCGGCGCGCCCCGCGTCCAAACCCGTTATGTGCGTTTTTGCAGTTTTGATTAATTCCGCCAATTTTTTCCCCGAAACCAGATATTTTCCGGCAATCAAATCTCCGACAGCCTCTTGATGCCGGGTTTCTAATTCCTTAAATCGAACGATCGAAAATCGCGGCAGTAAGAAATTTTCAAGCTCCTTGGGATCCGGCGGAAGCTCGTGTTCAAGCCGCCGCTCAATTGTTTCTTTCAGCAAATCCGTCAAAAGATCCATTGCGTGCCAAACAAAATGCTGGTCTTCACCGTGTCGTCTTGAAAAACGCTCATACTCCCGGTCCAGATCGGCCAACCATTGGTATGCGCCGGAAAGATAGCGATAGACCCGGTCAATTTGCTCGGGATCCTTTAAACGCTTGCCTTGTTTGGTTTGAATCTCAAAAATTAAATTAACCGAGAGGAGATAAAGCGTGGCAAGGTCAAATGAAATATCAAGAGTTTTCAGATCGCGGTCAATGTCTTTACCATCTTCTTTGTTGATAGCATCTCTCCATGCCTGAACCACAGCTCCCGCGTGTTCATCCAAAATCGATATCGCTTCCTCATAAAACGCCAGTGCCCCTTCAGGATCTTTTTGTAAATGCTCATGCCCATATTCTATCAGCGATCGAACCTGGATCATGGCATCATGATCTTCTTCAAGATTCAACTTTCTTTCTCTTGCCCGCAATTCGGAACGGGGTTTTGTCAATTCAAAATAGTGATAATAATACACCAGCCGAGCTTCAGAAATACCAAATGTCCGTAAGACTTCCTTCAATAGACCCAATTCTTTCAATACAGCAACCAAATCGCCTGACTGAACATTTTTCTCAATAGTAAACCCTGCCTCCTCAACCATAGCCGTCTTCAGATCGAAATCTTGCTCCAGTGTCAAAATCGCGATCCGGCCGCCGGGCTTGAGGAGCCGAAATGCACGAGAGAGAGATTCTTTACTGTCAAAAAAATACTGCCCGTAAGGATCCGGAGCGGTCACAACCATTTCATCCACAATTCCTTCGCCGTTTTGCAGGGGGAACGCGTCATAATCAAACCCATGGACAATTTTCACATTTGAAAGCTTGTAGATTCTGATTAAAGTTTGCTGTGTCTTGATGTCTTCTGGAAGAGGCACAATCAAAATATAATTCTCGCCCTGATTTTCTTTTGCTTTCGTCACACTTTCAGGCGCCGAGCCCGGCCCGATCACCACCACAAGCGGGTTATTTTTTTCGGGAAATGCTTCTCGCCAATCATTATTCGCATCATTCGCACCCAAAATAAACTCGCCCGTTTCCGGCGAGGCGGCGCGCAATTCCGCACGGGGCCGCGGTTCTTCCGCCTGATCCGGTCTATCCTCAACTACCTCCGCATCCGGAGCCACAGGCGAAAATCGCCCCCGCATTCCCAATTTAATTTTTTCGATAGCTCTTCCGAAAAGATTCAAAAACCCGTTCCCGTAGAAACCAATAACGGCAATTAACACTCCTGACAGGGGAACCATGAACCAGCCGCTTAGAATAAGCACAATGGTTGAAATGCCGATAACCGCACTGATTCCGGCCGAATACAGCGCTGAAAACCTCGAAACCACCGGGCTGCCCTGTTCCAGCCAAATCTCCGGTTCCTGCGCTTTCTTCAGAAAAGGAATCACTGTTCCGTCAATATAGTTTAAAAGATCATTCACTCTGTTAATGATTTCTTCTCTGCTGGGCGCTTCCGTCAACACATCTGTCGCCGTACGAATCTGATTTTCACGAAACTCACTTGGAACGAACCGTTGAAATTCTTCGGCGCTATACCCCCCGGCTTCTTTAACATTCTGTCGAACGGCTTCGATCACAATGGCCTGAAGCGTATGAAAC
>CAZFUU010000181.1:0-3307 GCA_964522565.1 uncultured bacterium
CGTCGGGGAATGCGGTAATGCGAGTTTGACCCCATAGGGGTCATTGTTTGAGGCATAGCCGCATTCCCCCGACGCTTCCACGTCTCAAAGCCCTATAAAGCCTAGCTCCGTCTTATTAACCAAGCGTCTCAATCAGGATGCGCCTTCTCGATTGATTTGCTTGCGAATTTGCAGGGTTTGGTTATGATAACATCCGCTATGAAATCACCAATCCGCCATGTCCGAAAACCCGCGTTGGCCGGGCAATTTTATCCCGCATCGCGTGAGGCCTTAAAAAAACAAATCCGGGAATGTCTCGACTCGGCAACGGCTAAACCCGATGACAGCGTCAACGCGTTAATCGTCCCGCACGCCAGCTACGCTTATTCCGGGCCGGTGGCGGCAGAGGCCTATAAAACAGTCCTAGGACGGAAATTTGAAGCCGTGATTGTGATCGGTTTTTTACAAAGGATTCCGCTGAACGGAATTTTTGTTGATACGGCTGAGTTTTACGAAACACCCCTCGGAAAAATTTCCGCTCATACGGCACTCGCGGAGGAAATCCGAAAACAAAACGGGCGGCTTCAGGAAACCGTCAAAGGCGATTTCAGCGAAAACTCGATCGAGGCCCAGCTTCCCTTTTTGCAGGAAAGCATTCCAAACCTGAAACTTGTCCCGATTTACATGGGAATGCAAACGCCTGAAAACGCAAGAATGCTCAGCGCCGCGATTGCCGCCGCCATCAAAAGAAAAAATGTCCTTGTGGTCGCGAGCTCCGATTTGTCGCATTATCACCCCGCGCGCGAAGCCGTCGATATGGACCAAAAATTAATCGCGCTCGTTGAAAAATCTGACACGGACGCGCTCGGCCGATTGACCGGGTCGGGCGAACTCGAGGCATGCGGAATCGGACCCATTTTAACGGTTTTGTTTCTGGCCAAAAATTTGGCGTGGAGCCGCCCGGTTTTGCTCCGCTACGCGCACTCGGGAGAAATCACGGGAGATAATTCCGGCGTCGTCGGATATGCGGCTCTTAAATTCACAGGCGGCGCGCCGGCAATCAGATCCGAAGCCGCGCTTTCTCACTCCGATAAACAAAAAATCGTGAGCTACGTGCGAGGTGTTCTTGAAAATCATTTCGATCCTGAAAAAGAGAAACCGGTATTGGACGCCGCATCGCCAATTCTAAATGAAAACCGCGGAGTGTTTATCACGCTTAAAAAAGAAGGCGGTTTGCGCGGCTGTATCGGGCAAATTATCGCGACGCGCCCGGTCAGGGAAAACCTTTCCGAAATGGCGCTCGCGGCCGCGTTCGATGATCCGCGTTTTGGGCCAATCACGAAAGAGGAATTGCCCAAGCTTGATATTCATGTTTCCATTCTAACGATCCCTCAACCGGTTAAATCTTACGAAGATATCCGGCTCGGGACTGACGGGATTGTGGTAAGAAGCGGCTACCGGGCCGGCGTATTTTTACCCGAAGTCGCGACGGAAACAGGCTGGAATCAAAAAGAATTTTTTGAACACTGCGCGCGGGACAAGGCGGGAATTCATCCGAAGGACTTCGGCAATCTCAGTTTATCCACTTTTCAAACCGACTCGTTCGGCGAATAATTTTTCGCAGATCCCGGTATCGCTCCAAGATTGATTTTGTCGCTTTGCGGTAATGTGCCTGATTAAAATTGACGATCGGTGACCGCCGCTTTCAATCCTGAGACGGCGCTAGCGGGAAATTTTTCCTTCACCTGTTTTTAATTCGCCTTTTAAGATTTCGGGGATCGGCTGTGTGTCAATCCGGATTCCGCCGTCATGTTCGATTTTCAGCGTGTAAATCGTTCCGGGGACAAAAATGGTCCCGGGCGCCTCGATTTGCGCGTTTTTAATCCCCATTTTCGCGCGGGCCTGCGGGTCCAAGGCGTAGAGCCAAAAATCCTGCCAGAGTTTTTTCTCGAATTCTCCGGCCGTTTCCGAAACCTGATATCCCCGCGGCACGCCGTTTGTTTCGGTGAGATTGAAAATTTGCGCCCGCCCGTCATCAAGCACAAACGCCCGCAAAAATAAATAAGCGCTCTTGCCCCGGAGCGCATCGCCCGCGCGGACGAACTGATCGTCAAATCTGACGACCAGCGACTGAAATTGAATGACATTCCCAAGAAATGTGAAAAATCGCGGCGCAAGCGGGTTTCCCTGCGTGTCGTATTCCAGAAACTTAACGGTCGTCCTGATTTTGCCGGAGACCTCGTCATAACTGCTGTCGGTCACAAGGGCCTGGGCGATCCTGGAGTCCGCCGACAGGCGCTCGGCGACAAGTTTGAGTGCCTGGTAATCCCGGTACCACCGCCATCCCCAGAAAGCGCCGGCCAGTAACAGCGCCAGGCAAATCAGCAAAACAACAAGCAGTAATAATCGAATCAATAGTTTCATCATGAGACCTGTTTTGTCATTCAGAGGAGCGCCCCAGAGGGGGCCCCGTATGGGGAAGGCCGAAGAATCTCCGGATTAAAAGAGATCCTTTCCTCCACAAAACATGGCGGACGCTCTGCCCAGGATGACAATTTGTGTCAGATTGCTTCGTCGTCCCGTACGGGACTTCCCGCAATGACGGTTAACTTAACCGTCAAAAATGTTCCCAATGTAAAACGTCGTTTAAAGCACGGCGTTTCGTTTGTGCTTTATTTTCGGCCGGCCAGCCGAGCGTTATCAGGCAAATTAATTGATACTTGACCGGAATACTTAAAAGCCGCGCGATTTCAGGGGCATAAGGTTTTTTATCTCCCGCGATCCAGCATGTCGCAAGCCCCAGCGCCGTGGCGGCCAGCAGGACATTTTCCGTCGCCGCGCAGCCGTCTTCCAGATAGTATTTCGTCTCTTCGCAGACAATCACCAGACAGCACGGCGCCTGTTTGATAAATCTTCCGTTTGCCCCCACGATTTGGCAAAGCTGGTGAATCTTTTCCTTTTCAGTAACGGCAATAAACTCCCACGGCTCAACAGCGCGCGCCGAAGGCGCCCGGCGGCCGGCGTCGATGATTTTTTCGATCAGACAACGATCCACCTGCCGGTCCTGATAAACTCTGACGCTCACGCGTTTTTCAATCGCTTCGAATGTGTCCATCTTAGCTCCTCGAAATTCAACTTTACCTTTGGCTCATCCAGCCAGCATGACGACCGCGAGTTTCCCGCTATTCGCGGGATTGTTTGAGCGCAGCGTCATGCTGGCTGGATGAGATTCTTTGTTTTACAATAAATGTTAATTTCGCGCGGCATTTTGCCCCGCCAATCGGCCGGTGGAAAAAGCCGCCTGAAGATTATATCCGCCCGTATCACC
>CAZFUU010000182.1:0-3300 GCA_964522565.1 uncultured bacterium
TTCACATGGCCCCACATGTTCATTTGAGCGGCGAAAAACAAAACAATCATCTGTAAACATCCGTTGAAGCTCCGGAACGGGATCTTTTTTTGACGCGTCGTCATAAACCATCACGCGGATTCGCTCAGGCAATATTTCTTTTAACTTGGTCAGGTTTTGGATTAAAATTTCGAAGCGATTCCGAGTCGGAATCATGACAGAGATTTTCATTTTCACCCGAGCCCGCTGTCAAAAACGGGCGAATTTTTAATAAAACTTTTGCTCCTGCCAATACGCATCAAATCTTCCTTTTGCCTTTAACAAATCTTCCAGGGCGCCTTCTTCGGCAATGAGACCGTTTTCCAACACGATAATCTTATCGGCTCGCCGGATTGTCGACAAGCGGTGAGCAATGACGATTGCCGTCCGCGTCCGGATCATTTCCTCAATCGCAAGCTGAATCATTTTTTCGGTTCCGGAATCGAGTGCGCTTGTTGCCTCATCAAAAATCAATATCTCCGCGTCCTTTAACAGCGCTCTGGCGATTTCAAGTCGCTGCTTCTCACCGCCCGACAGCTTCAGTCCCCGGTCTCCGACAAAAGTTTCCAGACCGTCCGGTAAACGTTGAATCAATTCTTCCAGCCGGGCTTGCCGTAACACATTCATCAAGCTTGCGTCGCCAATCTCGTGATCAATTCCATATGTAATATTATCCCTAATCGTGGCATTAAAAAGCAACGCTTCTTGGCTCACATAGGCGATCTTGGCTCTTAAGGAATCCAGCGTCAATTCCTCGATGGGGATTTTATCAATTAGAATTTGACCCGGAGGCGCTTGATAAAACCGCATCAGTAAATTTACGAGCGTCGTTTTCCCCGCGCCCGTCGGCCCCACAATAGCCGTCACCTGCCCCCGCAAAATCTTGGCGTCAATGCGGCGTAGAATTTCCGGGCCGTTTTCATAAGCGAAACTGAGGCCGCGAAATACGATGTGTTCTCGCAGACCTTCGAATAATCGCTTGCCGTCCGGAATTAAATACCTGGGTTCACAAGACATTTCGAAAACTTTAAGAATTTCACGGGCCGGGCCCGTAATCGAAGCGACAACCGAAAACATATTATTGACGGCAGAATAACAAGTGGTCGCCCGGCGGATCACGTAAAAAAACACCAAAAAACCGCCGACCAAATGCGCCGAGCGATAATACGCAACAAAATAGGACATGGCGCTGATTAACGCGATCACGCCCAAAAGCATGATCAGCTCCTGCACCGGATAGATCATCTGGCATTTCTTATCCAAACTGAACTGAAAATGCGAAACCGATCCGCTCATCTGGGAGAATCGCTCGTGTTCTTTATTTTCGCGCCGATAGGCCTGAACCAAAGGAATGCACGAAAGCACATTGTAAATTTCCTCGCTTAATTTCTTTTGCGTCAAAGCATAGGTCTGGGAAGTTTTTCTGATTTTTTGCACAATCCACCGAACGCTCCAATAAAGAACCGGAAAAATACATAACGAGACAACCGTCAGCTTCCACGAAATCAGGAACATCACCAGCAAATAAACCGTCAGCATGAAAAACTGATTAAGCAGATAACTTAAAGCGACCAATCGGTCGGAAATCTCCTGCGTAAAATTCATCAGGATATGGTGAAGATAGCCGGTGTTGTTTTCGTCAAAAAAAGTTTTTCCGAATTTCAAATAGGTGCGAAAAATTTTCTTTCTGAGCCGGTTTGAAAATCGTCTGACAATCCAAGCGGTCGTCAACATTGAACCGTATTGAAATATATTCTTGGCCGCCGAAGCCAATATGATTATTGAGACCGTGACCACAAACAGCAGTCGCGGCGTTAGTTCCGCGACCCGAATCCAGGCAAGAAGATGACGGATGACCGGAAAAGATTCAATCGCGGAAAAGTTCATTTGAATCATGGCGACGGCCAGCGGAACGAGCAACACAACGCTCATTCCCTCAAAAATCGAAGCCGCGGCGGCAAATAGCGCGGGAGCCATGAATGAGGAAAAGTGGAAATCCAGCCGCTTCAGGTCGTTAATCATTGGAAAACGAACTTGATTCATCTTCATGATTTTCCTGTTTTCGATTGACCGGCTAAAGCTCACGGTCAAATCCAAATACCGTTGAAAATTGACAATACACCTTTGCTTCCCTTATAATGTGCCCATGAAAACACTTAACGAAATTGCCGCGCTTATCCAGGGAATCGTCGTCGGCGACGGAAATGTTCAAATATCGGGTGTGACCGGTATTGAACTCCCGAAACCCGGGCATATCGCGTTCATCACCGATGCCAAGCACCTGAAACAGATGGAAGCCACGGAAATCGCGGCCATTATTGTTCCGCCCGTCGTCGCGACGTCTTCAAAGCCGATCATTCAGCACCCGTATCCAAAAGTCGCGTGGGCAATCCTTCTCGGCATGGTCAATCCCCCGCGCACATTCTCCAAAACAATTTCCGAACATGCCTTTATCTCCAAAGATGCGAAAATCGGAAAAGACGTCACGATCGAACCTTATGTATATATCGGCAAAGGAGTTACAATTGATGACTGTTCAGTGATACGTTCCACAAGTTATATCGACGATGAAGTTACCATTGGAAAAAGCACGGTCATACATCCGCATGTCATGCTATACCCCCGAACAAAAATCGGAAATCACTGTATCATTCATGCCGGCGTCGTCATTGGTTCCGACGGATTCGGGTATGTATTCGACGGCAAAAAGCATCTTAAAGTTCCGCAAATCGGAAACGTCATCGTCGAAGACAACGTTGAAATCGGCGCGTGTTCTACCATCGACTGCGCGACTATCGGGTCCACTGTGATTCGTCAAGGGACCAAAATAGACAACCTCGTTCAAATCGCTCACAACGTCGAAATCGGTATGCACACATGCCTGTCTGCCCAGGTCGGAATTTCGGGAAGTTCAAAAGTCGGGAATTATGTCACCATGGGAGGACGCGCCGGACTTGCCGACCACGTGGAAATCGGCGACCAAGTCATGCTGGGCGCGCAATCGGGAATACCGCCCGGAAAAAAGATTCCGGCCAAACAAATCTGGATCGGCACGCCCGCCCGCCCTTATCAGGAAATGAGGAAACAAGTCGGCGCGCAGCTTCGTGTTTATGAGACACAGCAACTTGTCTCGGAATTGAAAAAACGGATTGAAAAACTCGAAAAAGAAATCGAATCACTCAAAAAAGCAAACCCCTGCCAAGCCTAGCGCACCACCCATACGAAAGCGAGATTCCACGAGCCGGTATGTTTTAAACCAGATAAACCGGAGAAGGTATTTTC
>CAZFUU010000183.1:0-3275 GCA_964522565.1 uncultured bacterium
TGGCTTTCTTTGGAATCATGCGCAACTCCTGTGTATTACATTGTCTATATTATATATATAGCATGCGTTATTTAGCTTGTCAAGATCGGACGCGGAACAAATCGGGGCAATTGGGAAGGAAAAAACGGATGTTTTGAGCGCAACTATTGGCGGAGACGATCTTTCAGAACTTGACAGAACACAAAAAGTATTTTTAAATAGGGACTGGAGGCGGAAAAATGAGAGAAGCGATTACCGGTTTTTTCGAAAAAAACGGCTGGGGAGATGCGATTCACTCCCTGAATCAAATCCTGGACCATAAAATCCTGGAAAATACGCTCGCCGATTTTTTGTTCTCCACGGTGCTTCTTTTTGCCGTCATCCTGGTTTTATCCATCCTTAAAAAAATCATCCTGGCTCACCTTGAAAAACACGCCCGTAAACCCGCGCGCGATTTCGACGATATGCTCCTTCTGGCGCTCAATAAAATCAAATCTCCCTCCATTATCGCGCTCGGCCTTTACGCCGCGACGTTTCCGATCGCCCTCACGCCCGCGTTTGCGTCAGTCATCAAGTACGCCTGTATATTAATTTTAACCGTTCAGGCGGTTCAGGTGATTCAGGTCATCGCAAACTACGGCGTGCGGACAACGTACCGCCGGGCGCGACCGAATGACTTCTCGTCCGAAGCCGTCATCGGCAATATTTCCTTTGCCGTCCGCTGGGGCCTTTGGATTCTGGCGGCCATCTTCATTCTGGACAACTTCGGAATTAATATCACAACGCTCGTCGCGGGGCTTGGCATCGGCGGTATCGCGGTCGCGATGGCCTCACAAGCCATTCTCGGTGACGCGTTTAGCGCGCTTTCGATTTTTCTGGATAAACCTTTTGAAATCGGCGATTTCATTATCGTCGATGATTATATGGGGACCGTCGAACACGTCGGAATCAAGACCACGAAAATCCGGAGCCTGTTCGGCGAGCAATTGATTTTCGCCAATTCCGACCTGACCAAAAGCAGGGTTAAAAACTACAAACGGATGGAAATGAGGCGGATCACGTTTAAATTCGGGGTGACCTATCAAACCCCGCTTGAAAAGATAAAAAAAATTCCACTGCTCGTCAGGCATTTGTGCGATAACGTCAGCGGGATCAAGCTCGATCGCGCGCATTTCCAGAGTTTTGGGGATTTCGCGCTGATTTTCGAGGTTGTTTATTATGTCCTCTCCCCCGATTACAATATTTATATGGACAAACAGCAGGAAATTAATCTCGCCTTGAAAGAAATTTTGGAAAAAGAAGGCGTCGAATTCGCCTACCCCACCCAAACGGTGTTTTTAACGAAAATGTCGTAGCGCTTTTCATGTTGCGCCAATCGCGGTTCCCGGTTGTCACCCTCCATGGCGCCCCAACATCCGCTTGAAGAGGCGGGAACCATTTGCTATGATTCCTTTAACCTGAAGGAGCGCCATGGCTATAAACAATCAAACCTACCGCCTGCTTTGGATGTTAGGACTTTGCCTGACGATGCCGATGATTCTTTTGAGCGGGCCGTTGGGCGGATTTTTAGTCGGTCATTTTATTCTGGTTAAATTCTTCGAAGCGGATGCCTGGGTAACGCCCGCCATGATGATTTTGGGCTTAATCGGATCCGGTTTTCAATCGTACCGTTTGATTCAAAAATTAAAAAAGCAGTGGTGAAATGAATTCGAACGCCGCAACAGAAGCCGCTTATCAGGCCGCCCAACATTATGAAGCGCATGAACTTCCGAACTGGATTACCCTTCTCGAACATTTTTTTCCGGATTCTCCCGTAATACAATTCCTCCATCGCTGGGAAAATATTGTCTTCGCTCTTGCGATTGCTTTTGTCATTTGCTTTACGGCTGTGTGGGCTGCCTCTCACAAAAAATTTGTCCCTGCCCCCGGCCTCCAGAATTTCTGGGAAGCGCTCGTGGAGGGAATCGACGGGTTTGTGACCAGCATCCTCGGGGCAGCCGGGCGAAGGCATGTTGCGTTTTTGGGGACTCTTTTTATTTATATCCTGCTGATGAACTGGTGCGGCCTGATCCCTCTCATGAAATCTCCGACCGCTTCGTGGGGAGAAACAATCGCGTTGGCGCTCGTCGTCACGGCTTATATCCAGTACACGGGCATTCGGGCCCGCGGATGGCGGCATTACCTTGCCCACCTGGCGGGGAATCCTTCAAATATGTTCGGCATTTTAATGATTCCGATCATGCTGGCCATTAATTTGACGATTGAGCTGATGGCCGTTCCGCTGAGCTTGTCGCTTCGGTTGTTCGCGAATATCTCAAGCGAAGACATGCTCATTTTCAAATTCGCGCAGTTGAATGTTTTGTTTTACGGCGCACCGATCATTCTGCAGTTTTTGGCAAATTTCCTGGCGATCGCGTTCAGCATCGTACAAGCGTTCATTTTTATGCTATTATCAACGGTCTATATTTCGCTGGCTCTTCCCCGCGAAGCGGATGAAGAGACCACCTACACCACCCATTAACAAAAGGAGTTTGCAATGAGCCCACAAACAGCTTTGGCCTTTTCTCTTCCCATCGGGCTGGCCCTTACCGCGCTTGCGTCCGCTTTCGGAATCGGCAAGGCCGTTTCGGCCGCGATGGACGCGACCGCGCGGCAGCCGGAAGCGAGCACGAAAATTCTCGTCAACATGATGGCCGGATGCGCGTTGATCGAAGCGTTGACGCTTTACGCGCTTGTCTTCGGATTCGCGTTGATGGGAAAAATCTAACCGGAACATCGTGCCGCGTGGAATACTTCCAAGAAAACATTAATCTGAAAGAGGTGCTGGTCCAGATTGTCGCGTTTATCACGGTATTCTGGATTTTAAAACTGCTCGCCTGGAATAAAATTCTAGGGCTCCTCGAAGAGCGTCGAAAAAAAATTCAGTCCGGCCTCGACAAAATCGACACAACCCAAAAAAGCGTCGATAACCTCCGGGCAGAATACGAGCAACGCCTCCGGGATTTCGAGCAAGAAACCCGAAAGCGGCTTCAGGACACGATTCTGGACGGAAAACGGATCAGCCGGGAAATCCAGGAGGAGGCGCGACGTCAGGCGCGGGCAATTCTTGAAAAATCAAAAGAAGATATCGAGCTTGAAATCCGGAAATCCCGCGAAACCCTTAAAAATCAAATCGCGGATTTGACCTTGGCGGCTACGGAACGTCTGCTTCAGAAAAAAATGGATCCGGAACATGACCGGGTGCTGGTGGAAGAATTTATCCGCCAGATTGGAAAGACATGATTAGAGCCAGTGAC
>CAZFUU010000184.1:0-3174 GCA_964522565.1 uncultured bacterium
CTGGGACTGAGCGTGCCTGACTCTGAATGTTTTTGTGACACGCCGGTCGCGAAATGGCCGGCCGTACAAGGTCTCATATTCCTTACCGGTCATCACTTTAACGATCCCCTTTTCTTCCTCATACGCCAGTTCAAGAGCATTCACAATGGTATCCAGCGCCTCAAAAATCAGCACGTCCTTCAAATAAATGGTGACCTGTCCGCGGACATTTTTTCCCGCGACGATGTTGACACCGGATCTGGCGGAAAGGATTTTCAGGACATCGAGCACGTCGACTCCTTTCAGCTCAAGCGTCACACGCTGGGTTTTGGGGTCAACCGGCCCGGAGCTCATTCGCTGAAACGGAACGTCCATGGTCAATCCGGAATCGGAAGAAGACCCGGCTCTCCCACTGGGCGCCGATCCCTGAAAATCGGGGCCGGTTCCGTAATAATCTTCCGAAGACGCCGCGCCCGGATTTTGGTCATAGTCAAAGTCAAGCGAATCCGTATAAGCCATCGCCACCGGCAAGGGGCTGACGCAAATCAAACAAAATATCAAAATAAAAACCGTCGCTTGTTTCAACCAGGTATTCGTGTTCATCGCAATCCCTCCGAAATGAATAATTCCTTTTGTTGTCCGTCCCGCTCAACAATGATGGAATGGTTTTTGATCTGAATGACTTTGAATTGATCGAAGCTTTGTCCCGTTTGCACAAAATTGGTTCTGCCCGTCGTTTTATTTTGAATCAACGCCTCGGGAGATTCTCCCTGAACGATCCCTGCCAGCGAATAGGGTTGCAGCATTTGTTCAAGCGTCGGGCCTTTCGGCGCCTCTTCTTTTCTGGGTTTGGAAAAAAGCGCATGGCTGGAAAACAGTTTCTGGATTTCCTCTATCGGTTTAAGCTTGGCGATTCCGAAAGATTCCCGCTCGGAAAAATCCTTCGGCGTCAACTGCGCACGAAAATCAAAAGGAAGCATGATTAAAATAAAAAGCGCGTATCCGATTGCGAGCGCGGAAAGGCCGTAAAGGATATAACTGACCAACGATTCCCATCTGCGCATTTTATCCGATCCTTTGCGTGTTGTTCATTCGCGAAGACATGCGGGGATGTTTCAAAAGCGCTTCAATATTCGCACGCCAATAGCGCCATTGACTGCCGATTTTAGATCCCGGCAAAGCGCCTTTCTGTGTCAGCCGATGCACGGTCAACGGGCTGATCTTCAATAATTCCGCGACTTGTTTGAGCGTCAAGATGTCTTCTTTATCCATTGGATCCCCAATCTAATACCGCGTACCAATAAAATCAATATTGACGCGGTACTGTGGGCGTCTTCGGTTGAACTCATAAAATCAAGGTTGCCGCTCCACTAGTAAAAATAATCGGCATAAACAGATAAAAAAGTTAGTCATTATTTAACAAACATTATCAGCGCTTTCAACCGGCAGGAATTTTACGCCCCTAGAATGTTTTTAGCAATCAATTTGGCGATGAGGGGGGCGCATATACTTCAAACAGCGATTTCCGCGAAGCATGAAGACAGTGGGAAGGATATGCTGTTTTCCACTCAAACAATTCCCCCTGCGGGGTCAAACTCGTGGACAAACACATATCCTTCCCACTTTCCTAGATCTCATAACACGTTAGAAGCGTCGGGGAATGCGGTAATGCGAGTTTGACCCTGTAGGGGTCACTGTTTGAGCAGGACCGCATTCCCCAACGCTTCGTTGTCAATACTACAAATACTGTTTGAAGTGATATGCACCCGGTGATGGGTGTGAGACGAGAATCACGAAAGGTTTGGAAGAGAGGGGGTTTTGCTGAATGACCACCTTTGTTTGATAAACCGCTTCAATCGTTTCGCGGCGAATGACCTCGACCGGCACGCCGGATGTGTGAATCTTGCCATGGTCAATCAACGAAAGCTTGTCGCAATACTCGCTCGCGAGATTCAAATCGTGCAAAACCGCGATGACGGTCAGTCCGCGTTCCCTGTTCAACTTCCGGGTCAAATCCAAAATTTTAACCTGATGGGTAATGTCAAGGTGGGCCGTCGGTTCATCGAGCAAAAGGAGTTTCGGCTCCTGCGCGAGAGCGCGCGCGATCGTCGCAAGTTGTTTCTCGCCGGAACTCAATTCATCCAAATACCGGCCGGAAAGCGATTCAACGCCCGCCCGTTCCATCGACTGCCTCGCGATTCCTGAATCGGTTTCCGTTTCCAGAAATTGCCATGTTTGATAATGCGGGGTCCGCCCCAAAAGCACATATTCTTCCACCGTCAGGTGCTGTGGAAACTGGCTTTGCGACGCGACGGCGATATGCCGCGCAAGTTCGTTTGGCCGAAGACACCGGATGTCGCGCCCTTCAAGGAATATATTTCCGGAAACCGGCTTGAGAATCCGTGAAATCGCCCGAAGAAGCGTTGTTTTGCCGGAGCCGTTCGGGCCGATCACGCCAAGAAATTCGCCTTGATGGACAGAAACATCGATGCCGGCCAACACGATTTTCGCGCCGTACCCGCAATGCAACCGTTCGACTTGAAGCACGATATTTTCCCCCTTAACGCAATTTCTGTCTGGCGAGCATATAGATGAACATGCTTCCGCCGATAATCCCCGTGATCACCCCGACCGGAAGCTCCAGGGGCGAAATGACAATTCTCGCGATCGTGTCGCAAATAATCAAAAACGCGCCGCCCGCCAGAAAAGATGACACAAACAAAACCCGGTGGTCACTCCCGACAAACAAGCGAATCAAATGAGGCACCACAAGCCCGACGAATCCGATGATTCCCGCGATCGAAACGCAAACGCCGGTCAAAACCGAAGCGATGATAAAGAGCAGGCGTTTTGTCCGTTCCACTGAAACGCCGAGATGAATCGCTTCTTCCTCTCCGAGCGCGAGCGCGTTCAAATCCCTGCAGAACAAATACGAAACCGCGAGCAAAACAAGCGAAATCAGAACCGTCGCCTTGATCAATAAAAAACGGGGCTCCTCCAGAGAACCCATGATCCAGAAGATAATTCCGTGCAGGTTTTCGGCGCGCGACACCGCCATAATGAGCATGATGAGTGACGAGCACAAAAAGCTAATCATCACACCCGTCAGGAGCAGTCCCTGAAGATTCGCCGTGCCCTTCCGGACGCTTAAAAAATAAACCATCCCAAGCACCGCAAGCGCGCCCGAAAATCCGG
>CAZFUU010000185.1:0-3161 GCA_964522565.1 uncultured bacterium
GAATTATTATGCCCCTTTGTTTACGTATCTTTCAGCCGGGGCGTCCCGATTGATTGGGAATCCCGTTCTCGGAATTAACATCGCCCTCATTTTGATTTTTTTGCTTTCCGGCGCGACGATGTTTCTTTTCGCGGCGAGGTATTGGGGAAGGCGAGCCGCTTTTTTGTCAGCCGTTTTCTATGTATACGCCCCGTTTCATCTGTTAGAAGTATATCAACGCGGTGCGTGCGCGGAATTTCTCGCCTACCTTTTTTTGCCGCTTTTTTTATGGTTGTCGGACAATCATCGCGAAAAACAATCCATCCGAAGTTTTTTACTTGCTTCTCTTTCTTTGGCCGGGCTGATTCTGAGCCATAACCTGATGGCCGTTTTGGGCCTCGCGCTTTTTTGGGCACGGGAAATCTTTTTTTTGTGCATACCTTCAGAGAGCAATCGGGCACAAAAGTTTTCCAGAGCGGCAGGGGTATGTTTTTTTGGATGCATGCTTGCCGCTTTTTTCTGGCTCCCGGTGGCGCTGGAAAGCGGCGATGTGAATCTCGGCCGCCTGATAAGCAAAGAGTTTGAATATTCAAAACACTTTCTGAGCATAAAGACAGGAATTGTAAGCGTCGCAAAAAGCGGAACGCCTTTAGACGAGAATTTTCAAGCAGCTCTTGCGATTTTAATCGCGGGAGCCGGGGTTCTGATTGGGGCAATGAATTTCCGCGCTCAAAAAACACGCGCTCTTCAATTTCTTTTTTGGGGGATGTCTGGGCTTGGGGTTGTGTATTTGATGACCGAAGAATCCGGCTGGATATGGGCGGCGATTAAGCCGCTTGCTTTCATGCAATTTCCGTGGAGATTTTTTGTGCTTTCAAATCTGATTTCCGCTTTTCTTCTGGGTGGCATGGCGGCGGTTTTAAAAAACAATCGGCTACAATTAACAGCCGTATTCCTGGCCGCGCTTTTAAGCGTCGGTTTTTTTTGGCGAGGAACGATCCCGCGCGATGGATGGCGCGATGTTAATATCCAAGACCAGGCCAAGTGGCTGTTCAATCAAAACCCGGGAGATTCGATGGAATATGTGCCGCGATGGGTGCGCCATATAATCTTTCACCCTCCGCCGCGCCGCGTAGCGGTCCTAATGGGGGAGGCGGTCATATCTCCGCAAAATATGATACCACGTTTAGACAACACATTTCGCGTCTCGTCGCTCTCGGGCGGAATGGTTTGTTTTTATCATTATTATTTTCCCGGGTGGGAGGTTTATGTGAACGGGGAGAAAGCAAAAATACTTCCAGATAATCCGGGCGGATATATTGTGTTTATGGTCCCGCCAGGGGATCACGACATCAGAATCCGTTTTGGGTCTACGGGGCCTCGAAGAGCGGGCGTGGCAATTTCTTTGGCCGCTTGCTTAATGATGGCCGGCATGTTTGCGTGGTCATTACGCCCACCGCGACGGAAAATGAATAATCAGCGCGAATTCGCGGAAGGATCGATTGCATAAACCGACGATTTTGCTATTATGCAGTTCTGGATGGCCTGATTATTGAAATACGTAGCATTTTTAAATGACGAAAAACAACTCAGGTTAAAATTGATGACAGAAGAACACTCTCAGCCCCCGATAGAATTACGACAGCCGGACGCGCTGCCTTACAAGATTTTGCTCGGAATTTTTTTCCCGATTTTGCATTTTTACTACCGGTTTGAGTTTGAAGGGCTCGAGAATCTGCCGTCAAAAGGGCCCGCGATCCTTGTTGCCAACCATCAAAGCTATCTGGATGTTCCGACGATTGGCATTGCTCTCAAGAAACGGAAATTAATACACCAGACCCACTGGGTCATCGGAAAGCCGACCTCAAAAATTTCGGCCCTCCAATGGCTGTTTGCTTTCAGCCCGTTGATTGTCGTGAACGGAACGGTCAGGAACGCCGAAGCGGCGCTCAAACAAGGCGCGATAGTGGTTATTTTCCCGGAGGGATATTACACCTGGCATAAATACAAGCGGATTAAAGAAGGGAACGCGCCGCCCAAAAGAGAGCCGGGGAAAAGCGCGGCCATCCTGGCGCTCAAAACCGGCGTGCCGGTGATTCCGCTCGGTCTTCGCGGAACGGAAGAACATATGCCTCCGTATAACTTTTTGCCGAAACCGGGGAAGCTGGGGCTGAAAGTCGGCGTGCCGTTTCAACTCGAGCAAGTTGCCGGCGCCGGGGCGCCCGACGCGCTGGTGAAAGAAAAATCGGAAATGATTCTTTCCCGCATCGACGAACTGCGATGATGAATTTCCGCGCAGGGGGAATAATCATTTCAAGTTGGCCGGAATTTATGATAATCTATGGCCTCTTTTCACTTTCAAATTTCTGAGGAATAACAAAACAGATGAGCTATCTGGTTTTCGCGCGGAAATTCAGGCCGCAAACATTTGACGAAATCGTCGGACAAGAGGCGATCGCCACCACCCTGAAGAACGCCATTTCAAAAGAACGGGTGGCGCAAAGTTTTTTATTTACCGGGTCGCGGGGAGTCGGGAAAACGTCAACTGCCAGAATCCTTGCCAAGGCGCTCAATTGCGTCACGGGCCCGACGGCAACGCCGTGCAACAAATGCCCGTCTTGCCTGGAAATCACGAATGGCTCAAGCCTGGATGTCCTTGAAATCGACGGAGCGTCCAACAACAGCGTCGATGAAATACGCGCTTTGCGTGAAAATGTTAAATTCAAGCCCGTGACGGGACGGTTTAAAATTTACATTATCGATGAAGTTCACATGCTGAGCCAGGGGGCGTTTAACGCGCTTCTCAAAACGCTCGAAGAACCGCCCGAACACGTCAAATTTGTCTTTGCCACCACCGAAGCGCACAAAGTTCCCTTGACGATTCTATCGCGCTGCCAGCGGTTTAATTTCCGCCGCATTCCCACGCCCGATATGATTAAAAAATTGAAAGAAATCGCGAAAAAAGAAAAAATCAAAGCCACCGACGAAGCGCTTTTTCTGATCGCCAAAGCCGCGGAAGGAAGTTTACGCGACGGCGAAAGCTTGCTGGACCAAATGGCCAGTTTTTCGGAAGGGCAAATTACCGAAGACAACGTGATTTTCTCGCTGGGCTTTACCTCGGACCGCGTGTATCTGCCGCTTCTCAAGGCGGGGCATCGCGTGGGAAACGGTGATACCATCAT
>CAZFUU010000186.1:0-3119 GCA_964522565.1 uncultured bacterium
CCCTGCCGTATATCAGGGAATTCCGGGGCAAGGAAATCCTCATTAAATACGGCGGAGCGGCGATGATTGATCCTGTGATTCGTGAAAATGTCCTGTATGATTTGGTCTTCATGAATTATGTCGGGATTCGCCCGATTTTAATTCATGGCGGCGGGCCGGCGATTACCGAGAACATGAAAAAAGCGGGCATTGAATCCAGATTTGTCAACGGCCTTCGTGTCACGGACCGGGCGGCGATTGACGTTGTGGTCAAAACACTCGCGGCAATCAATCAAAGTATTGTCGAGGACCTTGTGCGGTTTGGCGGACAGGCGGTCGGATTATCCGGACATGACGCCAAAATTTTAAAGGTCAGAAAACACGACACCCACGGTGACGTCGGGTTTGTGGGGGATGTCGTGAAAGTCAATACGCGGCCGATTAAAGAGCTGACAGGCAATAACATTGTGCCGGTGATTTATCCGGTGGGCTACGATGAGCACGGTGAAATTTACAATGTCAACGCCGATGAGGCGGCTTCCAACATCGCGACCGCGGTGAAAGTGTCAAAAATGATGGTGCTGACGAATGTGCGCGGGATTTTGAAGGACCAGAACGATCTGGGGACGCTGATGTCATCGCTTCATGTCAATGACGTTGAAAAGCTGATCGAACATAAAACCATTACCGGCGGAATGATTCCAAAAGTGACGGCGTGCATGGAAGCCATCCGCGGCGGAACGCCGAAAGCCCATATTATCGACGGGCGGATTAAGCACGCGTTACTTTTTGAAATTTTTACGGACAAGGGAATCGGAACGGAAATTGTCAAGTAGGGAAAAATGAAAACCAAAGACGTTGAACTGCTTTATCAGCAATATGTGATGCCGACATACACGCGAACGCCCGTGTGCCTGGTCAAGGGCAAAGGCCTCAAAGTGCAGGATATCGGGGGCCGGGAATACCTTGATTTTTTTGCCGGCTGGGCGGTTTCCGGGCTCGGGCATTGCCATCCCAGCGTGGTGCACGCGCTTAAAAATCAAGCCAGGAAAATGATTCACGTGCCTAATAATTTTTACAACCTCAAACAGGCCCAATTGGCGAAGAAAATCGTCGAGAGGTCGTTTCCCGGAAAAGTATTTTTCTGTAACAGCGGCGCTGAAGCGATGGAAGCCGCGATTAAATTCGCCCGCAAATACGGCGCTCCGGAGGGTCGTTATGAAATTATCACCATGAAAAATTCCTTTCACGGCCGGACGCTCGGCGCGCTTGCCGCGACGGCGCAGGAAAAATATCAAAAGGGATTTGAGCCGCTGCCGCCGGGCTTTAAAAGCGTTCCGTTTAATGATTTTGATGCCGTCCAGAACGCGGTCACGGATAAAACCGTCGCGATCGCTTTTGAGTTGATCCAGGGCGAAGGCGGAATTAACGTCGCGTCGGCCGAATATGTGCGGAAAATTCGCGCGCTTTGCGACGAGAAAAAAATACTTTTGATTTTAGATGAAGTGCAAACGGGCATTGGCCGGACGGGCACCTGGTTCGGTTTTCAGCATTATGGAATCGAACCGGATTTGATGGCGCTCGCAAAATCCCTGGGGGGCGGCGTGCCGATCGGGGCGCTGGTCGTGAATGAAAAAATCAAAGGCGAGATTTTTGTTCCGGGTTCTCACGCGTCGACTTATGGCGGCAATCCTCTGGTGACGGCCGCCGCGCTCGCGGTATTCAAAACGATCGAGACGGAAAACCTGCTTGCCCATGTGAAAACGATGGGGAATTATTTGAGAGAAAAGCTTCAGGGACTGCAGTCGAAGCATCCGGTGATTCGGGACATACGCGGAATCGGCTTGATGCTTGGCGTCGAACTTGAAATCGGCGGCGCGGAGATTGTCCGGGAAGCCCTCCGGCGCGGGCTGATTATCAACTGCACGCAGGATAAAATTTTGCGGATCATGCCGGCGATGATTGTGACGAAAAAACAAATCGACCGCGCTGTAAAAATTCTGGACGAAATACTGGGGGCGTTGCGTGAAACCGAAAAAGCTGATTAATATTTTTGATTTTGACCGGAGCGATATTTCCGTGGTGTTTAGCCTGGCGGAGCGCCTGAAAAAAGACCCGCTTGCGTATAAAAATTTGTTAAACGGAAAGGCGCTCGGCCTGATTTTCGAAAAACCGTCGACCCGGACATGGATTTCCTTCGACGTGGGATTCACGACCCTGGGCGGCAACACGATTTATCTCGGGCCCCAGGATATCAAACTCGGTGTTCGCGAAGAAGTGCGCGACGTCGCGAGGGTTCTGGCCCGTTACTTGGACGCCGTCGTGATGCGGACGTATTCTCACAAACTGATATTGGAGTTCGCCCGCTATTTTGACAAGCCGGTCATCAACGGTTTAAGCGATCAGGAGCATCCGTGCCAGGTGCTCGGGGATTTTTTCACCATGACCGAGGTCTTTAAAACCTTGAACGGCCGAAAAATCGCTTATGTCGGTGACGGGAATAATGTTCTTCATTCGCTGTTGCTTTTGGCGGCCCGGCTCGGCGTTCATTTTTCTTACGCGACTCCCAAGGAATACGGCCTTCAGGAAGCTTACATGAAGCGGGCGATGCGGGAGGCGGAAAAAACCGGAGCGAAAATTTCGGCTTTTTACCAGCCGGAAAAAGCGGTCGAAGGCGCGGATGTGGTTTACACGGATGTCTGGTTGAGTATGGGCGAAGAAGACCAGGTGGATAAAATCAAGGCGTTTAAAAAATTCCAGGTAAACGGATCGCTTCTGAAATACGCCAGGAAAACCGTTCGTTTTATGCATTGTCTGCCCGCGCACCGCGGGGAGGAAGTAACGGACGAAGTTATGGAAGGAAAGCATTCCATGGTTTTCGAGCAGGCCGAAAACCGGCTTCACATTCAAAAGGCGATTTTGGTGTATTTGCTGGGGATGTCTTTTTAGCATGTGGCAAATGTCACAGGCAGGTCATTCCGTGTTATTTTGTTTATTCATTGATGGACGGGGCCGCGGCCCTGTCGGAGGAGGATTAATTCTATGAGAAAAATTATACTCGCATATTCGGGCGGGCTTGACACGTCATGCGCTGTCCGCTGGCTGAAAGACACGTCTGAGGCGGAAGTCATTTGTTTTTG
>CAZFUU010000187.1:0-2988 GCA_964522565.1 uncultured bacterium
CGCGAATCACATGCCGGACCGGCAGGTAATCGGACAGTTCCTGCCTGATTTTGGCGAGGTCGGAGTCAACGAAACGCCGTTCATGCGTGTATCCGCGGAAAAAGATTTTCAGGACGTCCTTGCCGGTATCCTCCTCCAGCCGGGCGGCAAAGTAGCAAATAAAAAAACTGACGTCCCACATCCGGTAGTCCCGGCGGGTGCAATACTCCAGGTCGGTAAAATAGACCTTCCGCTGTTCTTCGTTCCAGATGCAATTAATCGGCTGAGTGTCAATCAGCGAATACCCGGCCGCGTGAATTCTCCCGAGCGTCAGGCCGCACTGGAAAATCGCTTCCTTGAATCCGTCCGGCACGCATCCCGTTTCGGCGATCGTCTCCAGAATCTCGTCAACATTGACGCCTTTGATGTGTTCGGCGACCATGATTTGTTCCACCGCGTCATACGCCACTAATTTGGGCACCGGAATTCCCATGCCCGCGAAACATTCCCGGCTGACCATATCAACCATAAACCGCTGGTGGGAATCCGTTCCGTAGATAGCCGGAAACGGGCTCACGAGCGAGAGATTTTTCGCCCAGAAACTTCCGATCGGAATGAAAATCTTCACAAAATAATCAACCGGCCTGCCGTCTTCGGTTTGACACGACCAGATTTGATTGGCGTTGCTCAAGCCGCCCTTCACCGAACGGATTTCAATCGTGTCCCTGTTCACCGTCTCAAAAGCCAATTCATAGCGGTTCATAAACGCGCGGCAGTTTTCCGGATTTTTCCAGCGGCGGATTTTAAACCAGCTCATCACTAACGTGGAAAACAGCCAGGGGAAAAGGAGGAGAAGCGCGAACAGAATGCGAAAAACAATTTTGAACGAAACGGAGCGGATGCTTTTGGCGACATGAACCCGAAACGCGCGAAATCTCATTTTCCGGCTGGCAATTGCTGGCATTGATTCTCCTGTTTTTTACCAAAACGGGATCTGTCTTGAACACGAAACAGGGCAGATCCCCATCCGGACTCGAATTTCACATTCCCGCGTTTGCAATGAGTTCTTCTTTTTTATTTCTCGGATATGCCTTCACAGCGCATTCACGCACCATCGCTTCTGTCCGTGTGCCGCACGGCTCCTGATAAAGGGCTTTCACGGGAAGCCGCGTGCGCGTGTAATTCGACGCCCTGCCGCTCATGTGCATCCGGAAACGCCGGTCAAAGTCATTCGTAATGCCCGTATAAAACGACCCGTCGTTGCATTCAAGGATGTAAAGCGACCAGGGCTTTTCCTGTTCATCCCGCTTGCGGCGCCGCTTTCTCTTCGTTTTCAGCGCGGCTTCCTTTTCCTGCATCACCTTGAGCATTCGCCGGTAACAAATCTGCATGACTCACCGGCCGCCGTAGCGGTTAAACGAACTCATTTCTTCGAGTGATTTCCGGACGCGGAGGCGGGATTCGGAAGAACCGGAATAGCCAAGCGCGATGATCACTTCCACCTTCCTGTTCCGCGGAATTTCGAGCAGTTCTTTCACCGGCTTTTCGTCAAACCAGCCGATCCAGCAGCTTCCGATGCCGAGTTCTTCAGCCCGTAAAATAAAATGTTCGCAGGCAATTCCGATATCAATCAGGTGATAGCGCGTGTTCCGGATTTGACCGCCGAATGCGCTCATGAATTTGCCTTTTTCCGAAACCACCGCGACAATGACCGGCGCTTCTTTCACGAATTTGTTCATTGAATAAATGCCCGCAAAAGCCTTGTCGCAGATCCGGTCTTTCAGTTCCGGCTCGTCCGCCACGACAAACGTCCACGGCTGGCTGTTGCAGGCGGACGGCGCCAGGCGGGCGACTTCGAGGCATTCGCGCAAATCTTCGCGTGGAATGGGCCTAGACAGGAATTTCCGGACACTTCGTCTTTTCGCGACAACTTCGGCAACTGACACGTTTGACCCCTCGGAATAATTTACAGCGACGCTCGTTCAAGAATCAGTTTTCTTGCCCTGAAAATCCGCTGAAAAACGGTGATATAGACGCCGACATTGAGCGCGAGAATGGTCCAGAAAAGAAGGTCGCGGCCGAAAAACAGCCCGGGGAAAACCCCCCAGAGAATAATCGCCCCGATAAAAATAAATCCCCTTTCGGTGCGTTCCATCAAATCCGGCCATTCGGTATTAGACACCGGAATTTCCATCGCCGCACGGGCCTTGGCGTAACTGGTCAGCAACGAGCCCACGACAAGCGTAAAAATAATCAGCCAGTGGCCGCTGACGTAAGCCAATGCAAGCGCAGCGGCCGCCTCGAACAGGCGGTCGCACATGGCGTCGAGATACGCGCCAAATTTTGTCACCTGCCCTGTCATCCGGGCAAGCGTCCCGTCGATCATGTCAAAAAGACTGCAGGCAAGAAGGAGCGTTCCGAACAGAACGGCGTTTCGCTGAAAAACAAAAAAAAGGCACACCAGAAAACAAAAAAAGAGAGATAGAATTGAAACCCCGTTGGGGGTAAAACCAAGTTTGAGGAAAAAGCGCGCCACAAATTCGGCGGGCAGTCGAAAATAATCCTTATACCGGGTCAACATGAACTATCTCCTTTCTCGACAGATCGCAACGGCCTGCTGCTAAAGAAACCCGCATCACTCAGCAGGAACTGCGCCCGTCATCGGCACAAAACTGACGGGGAAAATGTTATTCCGCTGAATGCCTTTTTCGCTTTTTGTGATTTCGATCAACATTTGCGCTCCGATTGTCCCGACCGGAATGACCATCCGGCCGCCGGTGCCGAGCTGGCCCTGCAAATTCTCCGGAATTTGACCGGGAGCGGCTGTCACGATAATTTTATCAAACAGCGCTTTCTCCTGCCAGCCGTCATATCCGTTTCCGATTCGGGCAATGACGTTACGGTATCCCAATCGCGTCAGGACCGCTTCGGCTTTTTTCGCCAGTTCGGGAATAATTTCAACCGTATAAACTTCGGCGGCAAGTTCCGCAAGAACCGCGGTCTGGTAAC
>CAZFUU010000188.1:0-2958 GCA_964522565.1 uncultured bacterium
CCGGATGATGGCTTTTTTCCCCCGGCCGTTTACGGCAACGTTGCTGGTTCTGGCGGCGGGTACCTTGCTGGTTTCGTTTTCTCCGGTCTGTTCAGCGGAGAATGCTTTGGCCGAAATAGGGCAAGGTTCCGCGTCTGTGGCGAAAGGATTTGGCAAGGGAGTTTTTTTAATCGGAAAAGGTATTTATAAAAGCGTCGATTTTGTGGTGGGCGAGCTCGTGCGGCCGATCGAGCCGGTGACGCATTGGATTACGGGTAAAATCGGAGTGACAACCCGGGAATAGCGGCCGGGCGTTCCCGGAAAGAAAGGATCGAAAAACATGAAAGAAAAAGAAACAACCTCAGGTTCGAAAGTGGTTTTTTTATCGGTGCTCGGCGGCGTCGCCGTGTTGTTGCTGTTGGCGTTAATCGTTCCCCGTATGATTCTCGAAAGCCGGAACAGAAGGGTGCCGGATCCGATCGAGATCAAATATGTCATCGGCAAGCATGTGTCATTGCAGACCTTCGCGGAGCGGAAAACCGAAAAGCCGAAACCGGGAAGTTTATTTCAGGAACGCGATAAAATCGAAATCGGCGACGATTCTGAGATTGAAATGTCGCTGCCGGGAATGTTTCATGCGCGCCTGAAAGAAAATTCCCGCCTGGAATTCAAGCGGCCCTCGGCGGAAGCGGGAAATTACCGGATGGGCCTTGCCGACGGGCGGCTGCTCGGAATCACCGAAAGCAGGTTCAAGCGCGAAGGCGGCCGGCTGGACGTTCAGACCCCGTCATTTGAAATCCGGCTTGAAGACGCGGCCTTTCAGGTTGATTTCGACCGGAAAACCCGGACCGGTGTCGTCGGTATTTTGAGAGGGAGCGCTGAAATCATACCGAAGAAAGGCAAGCCGGTGGTTTTAAGAGGGCTTCAAAAGGTGGAAATCAAAAGTGACCAGACGGCTTCTGTGCCCGGTAAAATCTTCGACAAGGATTGGGCGGAAATGAAAGAGGCGTATGAGTTGATTCCGAAAACCGCCGCCGGCGAGGTTCAGCAAATCGATTTGTCGAAAAAGGCGGGTGACTTTTTCGGGCTGGTGTTTGACCACGGGACGTTTTTTTCGCCCAAGATCGGATTCGCGGAACGTGAATTCGACCTGGATGACAAAGGGCAGGTGACGTTGAAAGTCAAATATGACGTGTTTCCTCGCGCGTCGATCGTCGGGATGTATATCAAAACGAGAAATTTTGACCTGGCGGAATTTGGCGCGATTGATTTTGACGTCCGCACGGTTGCCGGCGAAAATTATCCGGAGTCGGCCCGCGTCGAATTGAAATCGAAGTTCGCGACGGTCCGCGCGTTCAGGCCGAGGAATTTCACGCCTGACTGGCAAACCGTTCATCTGCCTTTCTACGCCACGCGTTCGACGCCGGTGACGGAAATAACGATCGTGTTTACCCATGAGACGGTGGGGCCGCACAAGGGCGGAACGCTTGAATTCAGGAATTTCCGCATGGTTCCCAAATCGGAAGTTGCCGTTGACGCGCCGGACGAAAAGGATCAAGAGGCCGCGATCTCCGCCAAAGCCATTTCTGTGAATTGAGTGCTTTATGCAGGGGTTTTACGGTTGTATGAAGAAAGTAGGAACGAAGATGTGTTTGCCACTCAGAATTCCTATTTTCCTGGATTTAATTGTTGGTGAGAATCGTTGGGGGATTCGGGCATGCGAGTTTGACCCCGTAGGGGACACTGTTTGAGCAGGACTGAATCCACCAATGATTCTCTCTCTACATTGATAAGTACAGCATCAAATGGGATGCGCCCTTGAAAAATCATGGGGTTGACGGGCGGTTTTTTATCTGTTAATTTAGCAGCAATTCTATGAGCAAAGAAAAACGGACGGTTAAACGATACGGATTTAAATTACCCATCCGGTACCGGGCGATGACGCTGGCCGAAGACGGCAAAAAAATGCCCGCTTCGCCGTTTCGCCGTGGCGCCACCCAGGATGTCTCGCATGAAGGCCTACTTTTTCTGGCGGTCGAGAAATTTCCGGCCGGCACCGCCATTGAGCTTCAGGTTCCGACCCGCGGAAAATTTTTCTACCTGGACGGGCGCGTCACGCATGTCGCGCTTGACACGCAGTCGGGGCTGTTTCGCACAGGGATCCAGTTTTTGAATTCGCAGAACATCTTCAAGATGAAAATGGCCGAGCAGTTGATGCAAATCGCCGATTATAAAAAAGAGCTTTCAGAGTCCGAAAACCGTTCCGTTACCGAACAGGAAGCCGCGGAGCGGTGGATTGAAAAACATTCCGAGCATTTTTCTTCTTTCTATCAATAAACCCGAAAAATTCCAAAACCCGGAAATTCAAATCCCGTGGGAATCGAGATTGTTAAGGGCGATATCACTCTGGAAACGGTTGACGCGATTGTGAACGCCGCTAACAGCCGGCTGGCGGGAGGCGGCGGGGTCGACGGCGCGATTCACCGGGCGGGCGGACCGGAAATCATGAAAGAACTCCGGGGCAAATACGAACGGTGCCCGACGGGGAGCGCGGTCATTACGTCCGGCGGGAAACTGAGATCAAAATTTGTTATTCACGCGGTGGGCCCGGTTTATTCCGGCCGCCCGAAGGACGCGGAATTGCTCGCGTCCGCCTATCGAAAGTCACTCGAGCTTTGCACGGCGAATGGCATCCGGACGGTTTCTTTTCCTTCCATCAGCACGGGCGTTTACGGTTATCCTGCCGAAAAGGCGGCACCGGTCGCGATTGAAACGGTCAGGAATTATTTGAAATCGCATCCCGAAATTGAACTTGTCCGTTTTGTCCTTTTTGACGACAAAACCTTTGCCGCCTACCGCGCCGCCGCCGGCTAACTTTTTTAACTGCCTAAATTTTGCTGTTTGCCAAAAAGGGTTTCTTTTTTTCCAGATCTCATCACACGTTAGAAGCGTCGGGGAATGCGGTAATGCGAGTTTGAC
>CAZFUU010000189.1:0-2822 GCA_964522565.1 uncultured bacterium
CCTTATTGATCAGCAGGCGCCCGAGATTGCTCGTCGTCACGGCCTCCACATCCTTGTCCGGATGAATCGCGTCCAGGACGCGGTCTACCTGAAATGATTTCGGCAGGGGCATCTGGACAATGATTCCGTGAACTTGAGAGTCGCGGTTGGCCCGTTCAATTTCGCCGATTAAGTCCTTTTCGGAAGCCGAAGCGTCCAGGTACGTGGTTTCGTGCCTGGCGCAGACGGATTCAGCGAGCCGCTTCTGGGATTTAATATAAAGTTCGGAAGACGGGTCCTGTCCGAGTTGAATCGCGCGAAGGGTTGGAGTCGTTCCGTTTTTCCTGGTCAAAGTTTCAATTTCGGCTTTGACCTCGGATTTGATTTTTTCCGCGACTTTTTTTCCGTCCAGGATTTGCGCCCGCATGGAATCCGCCTTATGCTTCAAATTTGATCTTTTGAAAATTGGCCTGCGCTTCTTCAAGCAAATGCTCGCAATGCCGCCGTTTCTTCCCCTGTTCCATATACACCACATTGATGTGGGCGGTTGAGCGCGCGCCGTCAAAGGCCGCCCCGAGCATCGCGGTTGCGACATTCAAATCGTTCTTGATCGATCCCTTGGCAAACCGGCCGGTTTCACACAATAATTTTTTCGCGGTCACAAGAAGCAGGCACAAATCCGCCTGGACATGAAAGGATTTGTTGAGGGCGGTTTGAACGTCCTGTTCGACTTCCTTGACGTGTTTCGCTTTTTTCAGCCGTTGGTATGCGCCCATCACGGCCAGGTAAACTTTCGGATCCTCGTCGACAATTTTTTCGGCCGCTTTTCGGATTTTCTCCAAATGATCGATGATTTTTTTTAACGCCTCTTTCGAAGCCCCTTCCAGTTTGACCAGGGTGATCCGCGCCACCATTAATATGAGCCCGATTCCGAGCGCGCCCACAAGCGCCGACACACTGCCGCCTCCGGGAACTGGTTTTTCGCTTGAAAGCCGTTCGAGGTAATCTTTAACGGGTCGGTTCAAAAACATGGGGAACTGCCTTTCTTTGGTTGTAAATTGACAAGTGACACATTGAATAATAACAGGCGGTTATTATATCGAATCACAAAGAGAATTGCTACCTCGTTGCGGGGCGAAATAGCGCAAGGGCAGAATGGATGGCACGTGAGGTTTGTCCTTCGGTCACCGGCACTCTTGACCCTCCGGCGGGGTCAAGGCGCCTCGAGTCGAGCGAAGAAACTTCACGTCCGACACAAAGCGCGACGCCTGCCTCCCGCCGGGAATTGGCGGGAATTGGCGTTGTCAGGGGCGCGGTTTTGTGATAGCTTTCAGTCAATCGAGAGGTCTTAAATGCTGAATCGGAAATTCTATTTCTGTCTCGCGTTTTTAGGCGTGTTTTTTTCCTGCGGCGCGGCCATCCTTGCGGCAGACGATACAGATATTGAGCAGGAAAACGAAGTCGAAGACACCGGCTTGTCCGAGCCCTTAGGCCCCGCAGTCCTGACCACTTCCTCACTCACAAAAAAATTCGAAGACCTGGCAAGCAAAACGGCTTCTTCTGGACAATCTCCGTCTTCCGCGCGTTCTTCAAAAGGATGGTATTGGTATTTGAAAGGACGCGGGAAATCCTCTTCGAACGCCGCGGCCCGCAAAACCTCCGAAAAACCGAAAAAGGAAAGCAAACAAACCGAACCGGCCGCGCCACCTGCCGAAACAAAATCCCCCGCAGCCGCACGGGCACCGGACGCCCTGCCGGACGAGAGCAAGGAAGAAACTTCCGACCTGGGGAAAATTTACTAATTCCCCGGTGCCTGTCGACGGTTATTTCTTGTCCGTGATCAATTTAAAGAAATCGAGCGGGATGGGAATCAGGGTCTTGGCGTTGGTTTCGCCGCCGATTTCCACCATCGTCTGCAAATACCGCAGTTGAAGGGCAATCGGGGTCTGCTCCATCATTTTGGCCGCGGCTACGATTTTTTCGGCGGCCTGGTATTCCCCCTCGGCCGCGATAATTTTCGCGCGGCGTTCCCGTTCGGCTTCCGCCTGGGCCGCCATCGCGCGGCGCAGTTCGTCGGAGAGGTCGACGTGTTTGACTTCGACATTCGTGACTTTAATTCCCCACGGATCGGATTGCTTGTCCAGAATCGTTTGCAGCATCGCGTTGATTTTTTCGCGCTGGGAAAGCAGGTCGTCGAGTTCGCATTCTCCTATCACGCTCCGGAGCGTCGTCTGCGCCATCTGGGAAATCGCGAACTGGTAATTCTGGACCTCGATGACCGCCTTGGTCGGATCGACCACGCGGAAATACGTGACCGCGTTGATTTTGGCGGAAATGTTGTCTTTGGTAATAATGTCCTGCGGCGGAACGTCCAGCGTCACCACCTGCAAACTGACCGTCACCGCCCGGTCAATCGGCGCGAACACAAAAATAATTCCGGGGCCTTTGGGCTGATCCAGAACGCGGCCCAGCCGGAAAATCACCGCGCGTTCATATTCGTTGATAATCTTGATCGAACTCAGAAAATAAAAGAGCACAATTCCCGCAATAATCATCGTGATTGACATCTTGTGTTCCTTTCTATGTTTTGAATTCCCCGCCTGAACCGGCCGGCGCGGGATTCAAATCGTTAAACTATTCCGTTTTCGCTACTTCTAAAACCAAACCTTCCATTTTAATAATCTTGATTTTATCTCCTTTCCGGATTTTATCCCGGGAAACCGCGTTCCAGATTTCACCGTGCGCGAACACTTTGCCTTCGCCCTTCTCGCTAAAATCAACCCGCGCTTCGCCCGCGAGCCCGATCATCCCTTCCCGGCCGCTCTTGACGCGTTTGCGGTGCG
>CAZFUU010000190.1:0-2809 GCA_964522565.1 uncultured bacterium
TATCCATTTGAGCCTTGCGAGCTACCAGGCTGCTCTACCCCGCGTCGTTACTGCGAATTTTTTACAAAGATCAAGTGTCGTGCCGTATTTAAAATTCTTCTACGCCACACCTGGGGCTACACATGGTTGATGATAACCATTGTGATTGCCCCGCGTCGATTTTTGAAAGAACCGACCCCCTTGCGCGGCCGCAATTTTTAGCCGCAACATCGAGGTTGTTGATTATAGCAACAGATCGGAATTTATGAAAGAGATGTTTTTACACTTCCTGGTTGCGCGCCTTGGCCGGGCGCATTTGGCAGTGCCGCCGTCTGCTCAACGATCCGCCCGAAGAGAACCTTCCTCTTCCTGGACAATCCGGTAAATCATTTCTCCGGGTTTGACCAGCCCGAGCTCGGAACGGACAACTTCTTCAAAATGAGCCAAGTCCGTCCTCAAGAGGTGCTCTTCCCGGCGCAGTTCGTCAATCTGGTCATGAAGGCGCCTGATTTCTTCTTCCAACTGCTTTTCGCGGCGCTTTAAACCCATGTATTTGGAAACACCGGGAAGGTAGACCGCAGCGGCGATAAACAAAAGAATAAAAATCCAAAGCGGCATGAATCGTCGCACGGACAGCCCTTATCAAGTTCTAAGTTAAAAGTCAATTCAAGAACAGCTGCAGCAGCAGGATTTTGATTCCGCGCCAAGGCACTCGCCGGCGTAAACCGCTTTTGCCCCGAGTTCTTCCTCGATCCGCAAAAGCTGGTTGTATTTCGCCAGGCGGTCCGTGCGCGACGCCGATCCTGTTTTAATTTGCCCCGTGGAAAGCGCGACCGCAAGATCCGCGATTGTGGTGTCTTCCGTTTCACCGCTCCGGTGGCTCATCACCGCCGTATACCCGTTTTTGTGCGCAAGCTTGACGGCCTGGATGGTTTCCGTCAAAGTTCCGATCTGGTTGACCTTGATCAAAATCGAATTGGCCACTTTCTGGTCAATCCCCATTTTGAGCCGCTTGACGTTCGTGACAAAAAGGTCGTCTCCGACAATCTGGATTTTGTTTCCAAGGCGCTCGGTCATCAAACGCCATCCCTGCCAATCGTCTTCCGCATGGCCGTCCTCGATTGAAAAAATCGGATAGCGTGTGCAAAGATGCTCATAAAAAGCCACCATATCCTTGGACGATTTGACCGGGTACTGGTCAGCGCAAAAAACATATTTGCCGGGATTCTTGTTGGCGCCGGTTTTGTCATTCCCGTAAAAGCTGGAGCTGGCGGGATCCAGCGCGATTTTTACGTCCGTGCCGGCCCTGTACCCCGCTTTGTCAATGGCTTCCATAATGACGTCCAGCGCTTCTTCATTGGATTTCAGATCCGGAGCGAAACCACCTTCATCTCCGACCGCCGTCGAAAGCTTGCGCCCATGAAGAATTTTTTTCAAGGCGTGAAACACTTCAGCCCCCATCCGAAGCGCGTCCGAAAATTTTTTCGCCCCGAACGGCATGACCATGAACTCCTGCAAATCGACGTTGTTGTCGGCATGGACACCGCCGTTGATAATGTTCATCATCGGAACCGGAAGCAATTTCGCCTTCGCGCCTCCCAAATACCGGAAAAGCGATTGTTTCGCGGCATTGGCCGAAGCGCGCGCGCATGCCAGTGAAACGCCCAGAATCGCGTTCGCTCCCAAACGGGCTTTGTTTTCAGTCCCATCGAGCTTGATTAAAAGCGCGTCAATGGCTTCCTGTTGTGCCGCATCCTTGCCCGCAACAGCTTTCGCGATTTCACGATTGACGTTTTCAACGGCCTTCAGCACACCTTTGCCCAGGTAACGGCGTTTGTCACCGTCACGCAATTCAACCGCTTCATGTTCACCGGTAGACGCGCCGCTCGGGACGGCCGCACGGCCCAGAATGCCGCTCTTGAGCCAGACATCCACTTCAACGGTCGGGTTTCCCCGGGAATCAAGAATTTCACGCGCTTTGATTTTGGCGATTTTTGTTTTCGACGACATGGATTTTCTCCTGTGATTGTTGTACCGTCATTCATGCCAACGCAGGCGTATGCAGGCGTTGTGGTGTTTGACGAGAAGGTTTAAAAAAGACATTGATGGCTGCCACCAAACGTATGGGTATTATAAAAAAAAGGGGCGGATTTGCAACAAGGAAGATTCGGAGAAAATTTGAGGCGCCGGTCGCGCGCGAGTAACAAATACTACCTGGACAAGGCGCGCCGCAGGGATTCCGATAATTCGGTCAACCCGATTGGTTTTTCCAGGAATTCGCGAATCCCGACGCGTTCGGCTTCATAAAAAGTGCCCAAATCTCCCTGTCCTGTACATAAAATAATCGGGAATTGCGGCCGGATATGAAGCATTTCGCTCGCCAGTTTTGTCCCCAGCATGCGAGGCATAATCTGGTCCACGACGGCAAGATCAAAAAAATTCGGCTTTTCAGAAAAAATCCTGAGCGCTTCGACGCTGCCGGCGGCTTTTTCAACTTCATAACCCAACGATTGGAGCATGTCTGTCATCATGTCGAGAAGCTCCGGGTCGTCGTCAACAATCAGAATCCGTTCCGATCCTTTTACGATTTCCCGCGTTTCGAAGGGTTGCCCTTCCAGGCCTGCCCGCGCTCTTGGAAAATACAAATGAAAGACAGAACCTTCGCCGACTTTGCTTTCGACTTCAACCGTCCCACCGTGCTTCCTGACGATCCCGTGCACAGCGGCCAGGCCCATTCCGCTTCCGTCGCCGACAGGTTTCGTCGTAAAAAAAGGATCGAAAATCCGCGGAATAATTTCCGCGCTGATTCCCGGCCCCGTATCCCGGACAG
>CAZFUU010000191.1:0-2759 GCA_964522565.1 uncultured bacterium
CACGGTCGCGGTGGTCGTTCCGTCTCCGGCGACATCAGATGTTTTTGAAGCGACTTCTTTAACCATCTGCGCACCCATATTTTCAAACGGATCTTCAAGGTCAATTTCTTTGGCAACGGTAACACCGTCTTTGGTAATGGTGGGAGATCCGAATTTCTTGTCGAGTACGACATTTCTGCCTTTCGGACCTAAAGTGACTTTTACCGCGTTGGCAAGCGCGTCAACCCCTTTAAGGATCTTGCGCCGCGCCTCATCTGAATAAAGAATTTCTTTCTTCGCCATTTTCTTTCCTCCTGTTTGGTTTGAACAAAAATTGTTTCAAGATATCCTGATACTGCCCCCGGAACCGCTAGGCACCCGGTCATGCCTGCTTGCTGATTAGCACTCCTGTTTCCCGAGTGCTAACAAAGGCGTAATATATTTCGCCTGAAAATTTTGTCAAGAGGAAAATTGCAAAAAAATTGCGAAAAAGGCGGGAATCAATGGGACTTCAGCTACACCCTCCGAAAAAATGAAAACCCATTCCGGCTGATTATTCAGCTAAAATGGCCGGCCTGAAGAACCGCCCTGTGACATCAAAAGGCATATCCGTGTCTTCCGGCAATGGCATTTCGATGCCTTTACCTTTTAAACCGAAAACTGAATCAGCCTTCCATTGATCTCGCACAAGGAAAATTGAAACCGGGACTTAATCCAGGACAAGGTGTCTTCATGATAAAACACGATATGCGTCGGGTCGTTTTTATAATACCAACTCTTGAAGTTGATTTTTTCCGAATATAACTCCGTTTGACAGAACAACGCGCCCCCGGGCCTTAAAAGGGATTTCAGCGTGCCGAATTCTTTTGCGGGATCGCGAAAATGTTCGATGACCTCACAGCAAACAATAAAATCATAGTCGCCCGCAAGCGCCTCGGGATTGCGCCAGAAAAAAGGATCGTATAATTGCACCGAATATCCATCCTCGCGCAAAAGCTTGGCGATGACCGGCCCCGTTCCCGCGCCAAAATCCAGCCCCGCGTGCGTTTTCCCGAATCTTTCGCGGACCTTTGCCACAATGGGCGCTACAAATTTCCGGTATCCGGGATCGTCAACGTCATTGCGATGCTGTTCATACCTCTTTTTTTCTTCTTCTTTCGACACACGGCATTCCGGATCCAGGAAAACCGCCCGGCATCGTTCGCACCGGTAATACCTTTTTCCCGGCATTTCAAAAAACCAACCCGCCCCGCCCGCGCACACAACGCACTTCGCGAGCAGATTCGCTTCAGGCACGGTTTTAACGGCCGCTCCAGGTTTTCGCACGCAAAGACGCCCGTTGTTGAAGTTCGGGGGATTCCAGAAATTTGACGGAAGGATTCTTTTCGGCGAAATACCTCAAAGCCCAATCCGCATCAAAAAGAACGACCCTTCGGTCCTGGTCGTCGCAGGCCAAAGCCGCCCCGCCGGGTAAAAGATTCTTCAAATCTTCGGACGCAAGCGGCGTGTCGATCCATCTCAAAATCTTCCACGGCATCATCTCCAGCTCGGACTCCGCTTTGTATTCGTCCTTCAGCCGGTATTGCAGCACCTCAAACTGCAAAGGGCCCACGGCCCCCAAAAGCGGCGTGGTATAACGCGCGTTTTGAAGATAGAAGGTCTGAACAATGTCCTCGGCCAGCAAATGCTCCAGCCCTTTTCGAAACGCTTTATAGCTCGCAGCCGATACGTTGTGTAAAAAGGCGAAACATTCCGGCGCGAACCGCGGAATTTCTTCAAAGAAAAGATCCGGATCCGTCGCGATCGTATCTCCAATCCGGAAATCCGTCTTTGTGACAAATCCGATAATGTCTCCCGGATACGCTTCCTTCGCGAATTCACGCTCCCGGCCGAAAAGATGACAAGAATCCGACAGGCGGACCTGGCGTTCCAGCCGTGGATGATAAATTTTCATGTCCCTGTAAAATTTCCCCGAACAAATCCTCGCGAATACCACGCGGTCACGGTGCAACGGGTTCATGTTTGTCTGGACCTTAAACACAAAAGAGGAAAAATGGGGATAATCCAGGGGAATGTCCCCCTTTTGGGTTTTCCGGGGGCTTGGGCACGGCGAATATTCCAAAAATGTTTTCAACAGAAACTCGACTCCGAAATTATTGGCGGCGCTTCCGAAAAAAACAGGCGTTGTCTTTCCGCGCGACACGGCGTCCGGGTCGAATCCCTCGTGCGCGCCATCGAGCATTTCCAGTTCTTCAACGACCTCGCGGTATGTTCGTTCCTCCAAAAGCCCCTTGACGAGCGGATCGGAAAGATCGCGGATAAAAACAGGGGCCCGGTACGCGCCTGCCGGAACCCGTTCGAAGAGGTGAACCTCCTTTTTCATTCTGTCATAAACGCCTTTGAAATCGGCACCGCTGCCCAAAGGCCAGTTGACGGGAAAAGCGTGGATACCAAGCACTTTTTCCAGTTCATCGATGAGTTCCAGGGGAGATTTGGAAGGCCTGTCGAGCTTGTTCATAAATGTGAAGATCGGAATGCCTCGTTTCCGGCAAATTTCAAAAAGCTTCCGGGTCTGGCTTTCGATGCCTTTCACCGCGTCGATCACCATCATCACGGCATCCACCGCCATCAGCACCCGGTACGTGTCTTCGGAAAAATCCTTGTGACCGGGCGTATCAAGCAAATTCAACCGGTAATTCCCATAATCAAACTGCAGGACCGTCGAAGAAATCGAAATTCCTCGTTTCTTCTCAATCTCCATCCAGTCAGAGGCCGTTTCC
>CAZFUU010000192.1:0-2751 GCA_964522565.1 uncultured bacterium
CCGCGTCCGAATATACTCATACGGCGACGGGTGACGCGCTGTCGCTCTCCGAGCTGATAATTCCGCTTAACGAAAGCGGAAACGACGCGTATGAATTAAGCGCGATAACGCGAAATTCATACGGCAATGTCGCGAGATACACGCCGCAAAACGGCGGATATCTGCGCGGCGACAAAGCTCCGCTTCTGCTCAACGGATATTCGCTCGACGCATTTTTCGGCAACGAAGCAATGGTCGAATTTTCGTTTATTTCGGAAACCGATTTCTACGACGGCGTTATGAGCGCGACAACTCCGGTGTTTGAAGTATCGCCGCGCGTGCGTAAAATTTCGGCTGCGGCAAACCTGCTTTCCGATATCGGCGATCGTTCTTGCGTTTTTAGTCAACTGCTCCTGACGCCAACCGTAAGCAATCGCCCTCAAAAGAGCGATTAACGTCGTCGGCGTCGCGATAATCACGCGATTCATAATGCCGTCTTCAATCAAAGAACGGTCACTTGTTACGGCCGCGCTCACAAACTGCTCGCCCGGTATGAACATAATAACAAATTCCGGCGCGTTTGGGAACTGTTCCCAATAACTTTTTGAGCTGAGCTCCATCATGTGTTTTCTCAGCTGTTTGGCGTGTTTGGCGAGAGCCGCCTGCCGCGTATTCTCATCCACGGCCTCTACCGACTCCATATACGCGTCAAGCGAAACCTTACTGTCCAAAACCACCCGCTTCAGAGAAGGCAAATGAACGACCATATCCGGCCTTAACGCCCCGTCTTCGGTCTGTGCCGTTACTTGCTCGGCATAATCGCAATATTCCGACATGCCGGCGAGCTCCACCACCCGCTTCAAAGACATCTCCCCCCATCGTCCGCGCACCAGCGGAGAACGGAGAGCCGACGACAAGTTGCCGGTTTCCTTTTGAAGAATCTGCTGGATTTCAGCGAGCGATTTGATTTGTTCTTCCAACCCGCCGTAGGCCTTTTGTCTTTTGTTCTCGATTTCAATCACGTATTCCTCGAACCGACGCAGCGTTTTTTCAAGCGGGTCGACCAATCCCTTGAACGACTCCTGTTTTTCTCCCATTTCGCCCTTGATCTCGGAAATCGCGTTTTGCAAACTGCCTTTTGCCAATTCAATAAAAACCTGATTGTTGCTTTTCAGCGCGTCGTCCGAGAGCGCCTTGAACGTGTTGCAAAGATCTTCCCTGGCCTTGTCCAAAAGTTTTTTTTGCTCTTCGATATTTTTTGTCGCCGATTCCAGGCGGGTTAACGCGGCAATTTTTGCGGAGCGTTCTTCATCCAGCAAGGCGCGTATGTTTTCATTTTCGGTGTTCGCGCGCGCGAGCTGATCCTCAAGCGCCTGCGCTTTCGCTTCCGTGACCCTCGCACTGACGTTTAAGCGCTCTCGGGCGGCCCGCATCCATAACCATGCCACAACAGCGCCGGCGGCAATTCCTGCCGCAAGAGCAATTAAATCCATTGTTTATACTTTCCTTGTTCGCATTTTTAAACGCCTCTTGTCCCGGGCCATACCGCATTGCCGTTTCTTGAAGTCAATAACTTTTCGACTCCTGATAACTTAGTTTATGCCGCTTCTTGATAGAAGTCAATCGACCCGGCAGAGGCGGAAGGTTTTGGGCCGGCAACCATTTTCCCGGAAAACGCAGTCCGCCATGGCCGAAACCACATTTTAAACCTTTCGCCGTAAGTCGCCAATCCCGAGGCCCTCAGCCAGAAAACAAATAATCCGTCTGAAGGCGGAATTTTGATTCGCGGCACGGCAAAGTCATTCGGGCTTCTTCCCTCCAATTTTTTGTACGAGGTTGTAAAGGCAAGACGATACCCCGCCTCCTCGACAGCCTGGACGGCGTAGTCATTGAAAACACCCAACGGATAACAGAAATACCGGACCGGAACCCCTAACATCTCTTCCAGACGTTGTTTTGACTCGAACACTTCATGACGCACCCTTTGGGGCGGTGATTCCTTTAAATTAGAATGGCTCAACGTATGAGAACCAAATGTTATCAACGGATCCGGCATCAGGCCTTTAACCTCCTCCAGCGTCATGGCGCGCCCGCCCGTCTCGAGATGATCGACAATTAAAAAATTGACGGACGGAATTTGAAACTTTCGAAGGATGGGAACCGCATGCTCAAGATAGGATCTTTCTCCGTCGTCAAACGTGATCACAACTTCCCTGCCCGCGGCTTTCCGGTTCCCTTTGCGAATGTCATAGTAAGTATCAAGCGAAATCGGGCGAAATCCGAAGGTGTTCAAAAACCACATTTGACGCCCAAACGACTCGACACTGACATTCAATGAAGCTGCCGGGTCCGTATGCTCGGAAGGATAAATGTAATGATACATCAAAACGGGTATTTCACCCTTCGGCGGCAGTGAAAAGAAAACCACGAGCGACACGGTCACAAATCCCAATAAAAAAACACTCCCGCGAACGAAAAGTTTTTTGTTCATTTTTTCAAATTCCTTCATAACCGGTTAACACCGCGGAAACGGTTCCCAGAACCGGTATTTTTGTTTTCATCATCAGTGGAATCCTCTTTTCATCCGTACTCATCCACCCGCGCACTTCCCCCCGGCGGACAAAGACCCCCTGAAATTGAAGATCCGGATGAATCTGCACGGCATTAAAAACCCCGATGCCTTTAATCTCAACCTGTTCATGCCCAAGCACATGAACCTGCAAATCCCAGTTTTTTTCGTCCGCATGTACCGGAATGTGAATGGTATCACCG
>CAZFUU010000193.1:0-2693 GCA_964522565.1 uncultured bacterium
GATCCCGAAAGGTTTGGGATTAAACTGGTGGGGACGCCCCGGCATGCGGACGTGCTGCTGGTCACGGGGCCGGTAACCAGGAAGATGAAAGAAAAACTTTTAAGGGTGTATCATCAGACCCCGGACCCGAAACTGGTGATGAGCATCGGAACGTGCGGAACGAGCGGTTCTCCTTTTTATGAGTCCTATACCCTGGAGGGGCCGGTGGATGATGTCGTTCCGGTGGATGTCTATGTTCCCGGATGCCCTCCGCGCCCCGAAGCGATTATTTATGGCGTGGTCACGGCGATCAAAAAACTGGAGGCGTTGCAGAAATCACAATGAACACATCTGAGAAACTGACACCGGAAGCCGTTGCCTTGCGGATGCAGGAAGCCCTCGGCGCGGATTTGAGCGAAACAAAAATTGTTAAAAGAGCGGAAGGCGTCCGCAAACGCGAGTCGGTTCAAATTTGGCTGACTGTCGACAAACGCAGTATTGTCCCGGCCCTGGCCCGTTTGGTGGAAATCGATTTCCCTCATTTGACGGTAATTTCGGGCTGTGATGTGAAAGACGCGGTTGAATTGAATTATCATTTCTATATTTATTACGGCCACCTGCACGGCGAATACAATGTGACGTTTAAGACATATTTGCCGAAAACGGATTTGACCGTTCAGACGATTACGGGAATTTTGCCGGGCGCTTTGACGAGCGAACGCGAAAAGCAGGAATTTTTCGGCATTACCGTGACAGGGATTCCGGATCGCCGCCGTTTGTTTCTTCCTGAGGATTTTCCGGCAGGCGTTTATCCCTGGCGAAAAGACGAAACGGGCATTCAGGAATCGATGATTAAACAGTTGCACGCGGTCGGAAAGCCGAAGCGCGAAAGCCCTTCCGGACAGCCCGGGCCGCAGACGGGATGCTCATGATTCCCGAGAAAAATTTTTCAACAAATACAAAAACGCTTATCGGCCCGACGCATCCGGGGCTGAAAGAGCCGATTCAATTCGTTTTTGAGTTGGAAGGCGAAAAAATCAAGCATGTGGACTTTCGCCCGGGGCATGCCCACAGGGGCATCGAATGGATGGGGACCCGCCGAAACGCGATTCAGATTGTTCATACGGCCGAGCGCGTTTGCGGGATTTGCGGCGTTTCACATTCCTTGTCTTTCTGCCGGGCGATTGAACAGGCCGCCGGCATTGAAGTGCCGCCCCGCGCGGATTATTTGAGGACGATTTACGGCGAACTGGAGCGTCTGCATTCTCATTTGCTTTGGGCGGGCGTGGCCGCGATGGAGCTTGGCTTTGACACGCTGTTTTATAAGGCGTGGGAAGTCCGCGAAAACGTGATGGATTTGCTGGAATATCTTTCCGGCAACCGGGTGAATTACGGAACCTTGCAGGTCGGAGGAATGCGCCGGGATATTCGGCCCGATCAATATCCGCGCGTTCTGTCCTCCATGGCGTATTACCGGAGTATTTTTGACGATTTGGCGGAAATGTTTTTGGAAGACACGGTTTTAAAAATGCGCTGCCGCAATACCGGAGTTTTGACGAGAGAAGACGCGTTGAAACTTTGCACGGTAGGCCCCACGATTCGCGCATCCGGAATCGCGACCGACGTGCGCCAGGACCATCCTTATTGCGCTTACGGCGACATTGAGGTGAAGGCCATCACACCGCAACAGGTGACCGGAGAAGTCCATGGGGATGTATTCGACCGGATTATTGTCCGGCTGTTTGAAGTCAAGCAATCGGTCGGAATTATCGAGCAATGCCTGGAGCAAATGCCCGAAGGGCCTATTACGGTATTTCCGAAGCTGATGATGCTGCTCAATCATATCAAGAATGCGGAAGGCGAGGGAATCGGGCGTCATGAGGCCCCGCGCGGTGAGGTGTTTCATTATGTGAAACTTGTCGCTGGAGAAGAAAGCCCCGCCGCATGGAAAGTGAAAGCGTCCACCTACAGCAATTTAATGTCCTGGCTCACAATGCTGAACGGCGAGCAGGTCGCCGATATTCCGATTATTGTCGCTTCGATTGATCCGTGTATTTCCTGCACTGACCGTGTGGCTTTGGTAACGGGCAGGGAAATGTCCACGCTGACCCAGCTGGAGTTGAGGGCTTTATCGGTGGAAAAGACGCGGCGGATCAGAAGGGAATTGCAGAAATGAATGAATTTTTCCCGTTTTTGACTCGATTTATTTTAGGCGTCGGGGTCGTGACGCTTTTGGCGTTCTTCGGCGGATTATTGGCGCAAGGCATTGACCGGAAACTGGTCGCGCTGATGCAGGCGCGCTTGGGCCCGCAATTGCGCCAGCCGTGGTGGGATTTCCGGAAATTATTCCAGAAAGAAAATATCGTTCCGGCGCACGCTGTGGCGTGGATTTATAACAGCGCGCCCGTGATGGCTTTTTCGGCTGTTGTGGCGGTGTTGTTATATTTGCCTCTGGCTGGATTTTCTCCGGTTCTCGGCGGACACGGAGATATGATTCTGGTGCTTTATCTTTTGGCGTGGCCCGCGCTGGCTTTGGTGGTCGGGGGGTTTGCTTCCGGTTCTCCTTACGCGGCTTTGGGCGCGCAGAGGGAAATGGTGACCATGATCAGCTACGAACTTCCGCTTGGAACGGTTGTGATTGCGTTTGCCTGGAAGCTGGCGGACGCCGGCATCGCCGAGCCGTTTTCCCTGCAGGCGATTGTCAACAATCCGAT
>CAZFUU010000194.1:0-2690 GCA_964522565.1 uncultured bacterium
TTTTTATCTCAATAGTATTTGCCCGATTCAGAACATGATTCACGGACGGTGCGGGGTCTGATATTCGTCCCGGTTCTGAATGACTGAAAAAATTTATAAATAAATCCATCTAATGTTTGAATTTCTTCGCTATTCCTTGTAAAATGCTGCCTCTTTACCCGAAGGATTCGTGGGCCTGTAGCTCAGTTGGGAGAGCGCCACATTCGCATTGTGGAGGCCAGGGGTTCAACTCCCCTCAGGTCCACCATTTTTTTTATTTATCATGTCACAAATAGCGGGGGCCATTTGTCTTATTGTCTGGTGACCGGCGGCGCAGGATTTATCGGGTCTCATCTCGTGGATCGATTGGTTCAGGACGGACACCGTGTCCGGATTCTGGATAATTTATCCGCCGGAAGGCGTGAAAATTTCGCTCATCACGGTTCAAAAGTTGGATTTATTCAAGGGGATATCCGGGACGCCGGGGCCGTTGCCCGGGCGGTGAGAAACATTGAGTTTGTTTTTCATGCCGCGGCGATCCGGGCGGTTCTGCGTTCGGTCGACGATCCGAAAACGACCAACGACGTTAATGTCTCCGGAACGCTTAATTTGCTGATGGCGTCAAAAAAGGCCGGCGTCAGGCGGTTTATTTTTTCCTCAACGTGTTCTGTTTACGGAGACGCGAGAAAAATCCCGATCGACGAAAGCGCTCCGCTTTCTCCCGAATCCCCGTATGCGGTTTCAAAAATAGCGGGCGAATTTTATTGTCAATTATTTTCGACGCTTTATGGATTGTCCACCGTGTCCTTGAGGTATTTTAACGTTTACGGCCCCAGGCAGAATCCCGAATCAAAATATTCCATGGTCATTCCGATTGTCATCGACCGGCTTCAAAAAGGCAAAAGACCGGAAATTCACTGGGACGGAAAACAGAGCCGCGATTTCGTTTATGTGGGTGACGTCGTGACAAGCAATCTTCTGGCAATGACCGCGAAAAAGATCGACGGCCATATATTCAATATCGGTTCCGGCGAGGCGTGTTCGGTTCTGGGTATTTTTTCCCGGGTAAAAAGAATATTGAAGATACGCGATGCCCTTCCTCTTTTCCGCCCGAAACGAAAAGGAGATGTCCGGAGGACTTTGGCCGATCTGTCAAAAGCGCGTGCTGCCCTTGGTTATGCGCCCAAAACGTCTTTTTTAACGGGACTGATGCATACGGTGGAGTGGTTTATCCACAAGCGGCAAAAGGGAGATTTATGAAAAGTTCCAAGTCAAGGCCGTCTCTTTACCAAATACTCGCGAATAAAATCAAAAACAAAACGGTTAACTCCGGCGTGATCGGGCTCGGCTATGTCGGGCTGCCGCTTGCGGTTGAGTTCGCGAAGGCGGGCATTGATATTGTCGGAATCGATATTGACAATCAGAAGGTTGAAGCGATTCAAAAGGGCAGGTCTTATATCCAGGACGTGAAAAGCACGGAGTTGTCGGCAGCCGTCAAAAGGAAAAAACTGACCGCGACTTGCGACTTCAGCGCCATCCGCGGGCTCGACACCGTCAATATTTGCGTCCCGACGCCGCTGCGAAGAACCAAGGATCCGGATATTTCATTTATCGTCAATGCCGCCGAGCAAATCGCGCGCTACATGCACCCGGGCCTGCTGGTAATTCTTCAGAGCACGACCTATCCGGGGACGACGGAGGAAATTATTCTGCCCATGCTGTCAAAAAACGGGCTGAAAGTCGGACGCGATTTTTTTCTCGCCTTTTCGCCGGAGCGGGTAGACCCGGGCAACCCGGTTTATCATACGCAGAATATTCCGAAAGTGGTCGGAGGGGTGACACCGGCATGTATGGAATTAACAGCGTCTTTTTACCGGCTCGCGATTGAAAGTGTTTACACCGTCAGTTCCGCGCGCGCGGCGGAAATGGTCAAATTGCTCGAAAACACTTTTCGCAGCGTCAACATCGGCCTTGTTAACGAATTGTGTCAAATGTGCGAAAAATTCGACGTCAATGTCTGGGAAATCATTGACGCCGCCGCGACCAAGCCGTTTGGGTATATGCCGTTTTACCCCGGTCCCGGATTGGGCGGGCACTGCATTCCGATTGATCCGCTGTATTTGGCGTGGAAAGCGAGAAGCTTCGGATTCGCGCCCAGATTTATAGACCTGGCAAGCGAAATCAACTCAAAAATGCCGGAATTTGTCATTGAAAAGGCGCAAAAAATTCTCAATGCCCAGGCAAAATCCTTGAAGGGAAGCCGGATCAGGATTTTAGGCGTGACCTACAAGAAGAATGTTTCTGATTTGCGGGAGTCGCCGGCGCTGGATATTATCGCGCTTTTGGAAAACGCGGGTGCCATCGTCAGCTAATGCGATCCGCTCATTGATGAATTCACTCTTCAACAGAAAACCTACCGCTCTGAAAAAATCAAGAACAGGGAAAGCAATGTCGATCTGGCGATTCTGGTAACCGATCACGATTTGTTTGATCGGGAAAAGATACTGAAGTCGTTTCCCGTCGTTCTGGACACGCGGAATACTTTCAGGGGAATTGCCTCTCCCAAAATTGTCCGTATCTGAGGCAAAGACTTCCTGGCAAGCACGTTTGACTGACTTCTGAACAAGCCGGAATTATTTTACCCGGTTCCAGTCGCTGTCCGCTTCGGAATAAATGGATTCAAGCGCCCTGGAGTAGGTTATTTCCGTGTC
>CAZFUU010000195.1:0-2576 GCA_964522565.1 uncultured bacterium
CCGGCGCCCCGCCATTTTCTCAGTCCAATCCCTTGACAATATTCCGGAACCTGGGAAGCAAGTATTGCGCGAGCAATTCTCCCACGGCTTTTTCCGTCAAATCAATTTCCAGATTTCCCTCCTTGAACTTGATCCGGATCCCTTTGAAGGCGTTTTTGACGGGCTTTAACTCCACGCCCTCTTCCAGCATCGCGCTCGATATTTTCAAAATAAACTGCCGCAAAACCTCTTCGGCGTTTGCGTCGTTCCCGCCTTTCCTGAGCGATTCCGGAGACAGAAGAATTTCAATCGCCTCGCCCGGTTTAATGTTTTTCGCGCCCCGGGCGGCGACCGTCAGAATGATCTGCCGCAAAAAATCCTCATCCTGCATCCGGGCGGAAACCAGCCGTTTGACGTAAGTTTCAAATGTCGTCATCACGTCCCCGACCAGCCGCAGAACCGTATCCCGCGCGGCAACTTTCAGGGCTTCCAAAGCCGCCGCCCGTTCTTCTTCAAGTTCGCGCCGCGTCCGGGATTGAAGCTCGGCCGCTTCCGCTTTCGCATTCTCCACCATCCGGGTCGCCTTGTCCTTCGCCTCCCTTAAAATTTTTTCCGCTTCCTGCTGGGCGGCCGTCACCCCTTCCTCGCGGATTTGGGCGATAAGCTCGCGCACCCCCGATGTCTGCTGGTTGTCCTTATTCATCGTTAATTACCTCCCGGCAGCGAACCGACAAGAATCAGGGCGAAAACAAATGCGAAAACCGCGAATCCTTCGACCACCGCGGCAGGCGCGATTGAGATTCCGAAAATTTCGGGCTTGTTTTTTGAAACATTGATGGAAGAAGCGCAACAATTCCCCTGTTCGATCGCGCTCATCATCAACGCCAGTCCGGTTAAAAATCCGATCCCGAAAATACCGGGCGCGATGGTAATGGTCATTGTCCTGTTCAAACTAAGCATCACCACGATGCCGTAAATGGTCTGGGAAGAAGGCATCGCGGACACTCCGATATACCGTCCGTATCCGGATTCGGTATCAAGCATCGCCCCGCACGCCGCCTGGCCCGCACGCGCGCATCCGACCATACTGCCGATGGCTCCCAACGCAAACGGGGAAAAAATCCCCACCCATCCCAACGCAATCATCAATGATTCCACGAAACACCTCCTTTTTTGGCAAACGGCCTGAAAGGCCTTCCATGTTCATACATGCTCCAATTAAAAAATTCGATAAAATTCAAACGCAAACCGTGAATAAAACCGCTTGCGATGGCTAAAACAAAATTTAATCCGTGTCCCAGAAACAAAATAACGGCGGCAAGAAAAATCCCGACTCCGGGAATTGTCGTCGCGGCCTGATGCCCGAGACGGTTAAACGTCACCGCCAGAGAAGCGCTGGCAAGGCCGAGCGCAAACAACCGAAGATAGCTCAACACATCCCCGAACGCGCTTGTGACCCGGGCTAATCCAAGCATGCCGCCGAGCAGTCGTTTCGGGACAGAACGCTCGACGCTTGAAAAAAGAAACACCAATCCGATCCCACAGCCGAGCATCGCCCATCCCGTTTTTGTCGGCCAGCCGGATCCGCCCGAATCCAGCATCCCCAGCCAGAGGAACAAGCCGCCCACAATAGCGACAGCCCATCCGATGGAAGACAAACAGCTTGCCGAAGAACGCTGGCGCCACGCATCCAGCAAATTCGCCAGAATAATATGAAAAGCGCCGATCCCGATTGAAAGTTTCATCATCACGCCGCTGTCATTGATGTCGAAAATTTTGAGATTAAACGCGAAAAATTCCTTTGGGGGCGTTAGCCCGAAATAACTTCCCACACAAACTCCCCATACCGCAGAAACAGCGACAAGCATGACGAAAAGATTCCGCATCCCCCTGGCCTTCGCAGATCCGCCGAGCCTTCGCCAAAACAACGCCAAAGCAAGCCCAATCAACAGCGCGTAACCGGCGTCCGATAAAATCATCGCGAAGAAAATCGCGAAAGAGAAAAAAACAACCGGTGAAGGATCCCAAAAATGGTAAGACGGCGTCATGTAGAAATTCACCAGCGACTGCCCTCCTCTCAGGGCCGGCCTGTTTTCCAACAGCGTCGGAGGATCGTCCTGGCGGGACACGGCCTCGATAAAAACCGCTGACCGCGTTTTTTGCGCGTAAGATTCAAGGCCGGGAATCTTTTTTTCAGGGACCCACGCCTGCACGGCAAACAGCTGGTGTTCGTCGTAGGTTTGCCGGGCGACCTGTGCCCGTGACGCCTGATCCTCTAGAAAATGGATATTCCGCATCAATAAATCGCACCATTGCGTGAGCGCGTGGCGCTCCTGTTGAACGGACTCAAGTTCGTCATCGATTTGTTCCAGCCGGCGCTTGAGTTCCGCGGGCGAGCGGGGCCCGAGGTGGAAACGCTCCACGGGAAAACCCTGCGGTTCTTCCGTGGCGACCACCACCACGTAAAAAAACCGGTTATCAGACCGGACAGCAGACCAGATCAAACCCGAACCCCTGATTGTATCCATGTGCTGATGAGGAACGGCATAGAACCACAGGCGGTAACCTTTCATTTCCTCCAAAGGCGAAAACTCGAA
>CAZFUU010000196.1:0-2531 GCA_964522565.1 uncultured bacterium
GGCGCGAAGGTCGTCAAGCACGGCAACCGCAGTATTTCCTCCAAATGCGGCAGCAGCGACCTTTTAGAATATCTTGGCGTCAATATTCATGCCGGAACCCGTGCAATGGCCAAATCGCTTCGCCGAACCGGATTTGCCTACTTTCACGCGCCGGATTATCATCCCATCTTCAGCCGTATTCAACACATCAGGCAGGCAATCGGAAAAAGGCGCGCGAAAACCATTTTCAATCTCGCCGGGCCCTTGTCCAACCCGGCCAGGCCGAAAAGGCAGCTGATCGGCCTGTATCGCCGCGATTATGTGCCGGTCGTCGCGCAAGTGATGAAAGAACTCGGCTATCAACACGCCGTCATATTTTCGGACAAAAACGACATTGACGAAATTCTTCCGTTTAAAAAAACACACGCAAAAGAAATCACCGGGAAAAGGGTCGCCTCGTTTATTTTAAATTTTCGCCGCACGGAATTGCCGGAGACATCACGCAATGTATTGTTTCGGCGCCTGAAGGGCGGAAATTTGAAAACAAACACCGCCATCGCCCGGAATCTGTTGTCAGGAAAAGACCGCGGCATCCGGCGCGATACCGTTTTGCTTAACGCGGGCGCCATCTTGTACGTCGCCGGGAAGGCATCGACAATTGCCGAAGGTATAAAAAAAGCGGAGCAGGCGATTGATAACGGAAACGCCAATCGTGTCCTCAAAGAACTGATACGCATTAGCCATGATTCTTGATCAAATTATCAGAAATACCCGAAGCGAACTGAACCAAAAGATGCGCCGTTTGCCTCTGGAAAAGCTGGTTCAGCTTGCGAGCGATCGGCGGCCCAGCCGCAGTCACCGCTTCCTCAAAGCATTGACGAAAAGTGGTCAGCCGATACGGCTTATCTGCGAGCTGAAGAAAAAGTCCCCGTCAGAGGGAATGTTAAAAAAACGCTTTCCCGTAACTGAACTGGCGCGACAATTCGAACAGGGCGGCGCTGTCGCGATTTCCGTCCTGACCGACAAAAAATATTTTGGCGGAAGCAATAAAATCCTCATCAAGGCCAGAAAATCAACCCGCCTGCCAATTCTGAGGAAAGATTTCATCCTTGAACCCTACCAGGTATATGAAACCTTCCTGATTGGCGCGGACGCTTTTTTGCTGATCGCGTCGCTTTTGGATTCCAAACAAATGAAGCATTTAATTCGAATTGGAACGAAACTCGGCCTTGACGCGCTCGTGGAAATCAGAAGCCGGCAAGACCTTGTAAAGGCACTGTCATCCGGAGCGAAAATCATCGGAATCAATAATCGCAATTTAAAAACCATGGCCGTTGATTCCTCGGCGGCGCGATCTCTTGCTCGCCACATTCCCCGAAATAAAATCGTAGTCATCGAAAGCGGAATCCGGACGTTTGAGGACATCAGGCCATGGCTCAAAAAAAACATCCGCGTCTTTCTGGTGGGAACGACTCTGATGAAGTCAAAAAATATCAGCCAAACGTTATCCAAACTTAACGGAGAATCCGGATAGGAAATTGATATGCCCAAAATTAAAATATGCGGAAATACAAACGCCGAAGACGTTGAATGCGCCATCCGGCAGGGCGCTGATTTTATCGGATTTATCTTCGCCGAAAGCAAGCGCAAGATCTCTCCGTTGGCCGCAAAAAAAATCATGGCGTCATTCCCGGATTTCCCGAATTTTGTCGGGGTTTTCGCCAATCAGCCGAAGGAAGAAGTCGGGCAAATCGCCCGCGAGCTGTCGCTTCAATGGCTTCAGTTTCACGGGGATGAAACCGCGAGATATTGCGGCCATTTTTCCGAGCTCGGCTGTAAAATAATCAAAACCTTTCGCATGAAAGATCAGATGAGCCTGAAGCGGATTGAGGAATATGGATCCGTCGACGCATTCCTGCTGGATACCTACGTAAAAAGTGACATGGGCGGCACGGGATTGACGTTCGACTGGTCCCTGATCGAAAACAAGCCCTATGTGTCCGAAAAACTATTTTTGGCCGGCGGGTTGACCGCCGAAAACGTCCGGGATGCGATCACGGCCATCCGTCCTTATGCCGTCGACGTGGCGAGCGGGGTGGAATCAAGCCCGGGAATCAAGGACCACGCGCTTTTGGAAAAATTTATTCAAACCGTTAAAGCATCGGAAAGCTCAATCAGGAATTAGCCATGAGACCTTCTGCCTTCTGGGAGCGGCTGACGAACCGCCTTGATAAAATCGACAAAAACGAAGTTGGGACTTATTTGGCCGAACTTCTGGCGGAAAAAACCTTTCTGACACAGCTTATCGACACAACTCAGGAAGGGATTCTGGTTTGTGAAAACGGCGAAGAAGTTGTTTTTCTGAATAAACGCATGCGGCATCTGCTGAATTTACCCGACGCTTTAGCGGACGCCAGGCACGCGAAATTAACTGACATCATCCATGCTCAAATAGGCGTAGCCGCCCTCTTTTTGGCTGATGGTGAGATTGGTTATGTCGCTGCCCCATGCCGTCCAGCCGTCGATCAGGGTGATGTTTGCGGCGGACTCGG
>CAZFUU010000197.1:0-1861 GCA_964522565.1 uncultured bacterium
AGGGCTTATGCATTGTTACTTATGGTTTTCGCGCGAAATCATTAAAAACGGAAAAACGATTAAAAACAATGACAGATAATTGAAAAACCGTTAAAATACCGCCGGATTATTTTTCATTTTGAAAGGATAAATGAGATGAAATTGAAAATCGCCTTACCCAAAGGAAGCTTGCAGGAAGCGACGTTTTTACTCTTTAAAAAGGCGGGCTATACGATTATCGGCAGCGAGAGATCCTATTACCCCACGGTCGACGATCCTTCTCTTGAAATTGTGCTTTACCGGCCACAGGAAATGCCGCGGTATGTCCGGGACGGGATTGTGGATTGCGGTATTTGCGGGCATGACTGGGTGGTCGAGAACCGGGCGGACGTCGAGGAAATCGCCGAATTGAAATATTCGAAGGCGACCAGCAGGCCCGTTCGATGGGTGCTTGCGGTGCCGCATGATTCAAAATTCAAATCGGTGCGCGATTTGGCCGGTAAAAAAATCTCGACGGAGCTCGTTCAGGTGACACAGCAATATCTTGAAAAGAAAAAAGTAAAAGCCGAAGTCGAGTTTTCCTGGGGGGCGACGGAAGCAAAACCGCCCAAGCTGGCGGACGCGATTGTTGAAGCCACCGAGACGGGTTCGAGCTTGCGGGCGAATCAACTCAGGATTATTGATACGGTGCTGGTGTCGACGACCCGGCTCATCGCGAACAGGAAAAGCTTGAAAAACCCTGACAAGAAGAAAAAACTCGACAATCTGATTATGCTGCTTCACGGCGCGATCCAGGCGCAGGACAAAGTCGGGTTGAAAATGAACGTGGCGAAGAAAAACCTGAAAAAAGTGATCGGGATTTTGCCCGCGTTAAAAAAGCCGACGGTTTCCACGCTTTCCGAAGACGGATGGTACGACATTGACACGATTATCGACGAATCCGTCGTGCGTGAACTGATTCCGGCGCTGAGAGACGCGGGCGCCGAAGGGATTATCGAATATCCGTTAAACAAAGTAATCTACTAAGACAACAGAAAACGGAGGACAGAACACAGAAGACGGAAGGCGTTTTGAAATTTAAAGCTCAGATTTTTTCTGTTATCTGTTTTCTGTGTTCTGTTTTTTCTGAACCAGGGGGCTGTTATGCCGTGCGGAAAAAAAAGAAAAAAGAAGAAAATGAACAAGCATAAACGGAAAAAGAAACTCCGCAAGAATCGCCACAAGAAAAAGGCGTGGTCGTGATTTAGAGCAACCAGCCGCCAGAACATCTCCGCCAGATTTTGCACGCGGATCCGCTTATTTTTATGGCGGAAGTCACCAGCTAATTGACAACTGGTGTTCTGGTGTTCCGGCGGCAGGCGGCTTTCCAATGAACTCTCTGACACTCGACGCTCCCGCGAAAATCAATTTGTTCCTGCGCGTGTTGGGCCGCCGGCCGGACGGCTACCACGAACTGCTGACACTTTTTCACCGCATTTCTCTTTCGGATCGGCTGACGATTTCCAAAACCGGCGGCACGGCCGGAATTAACATCGAAACCAGGCATCCGCTGCTTCAAAATCCGAAAAAAAATTTGATTTTTAAGGCCTATCAAGCGCTTCGTGAAATTTCCTCTTTCAAGGGCGGGGTTCGCGTCCGGCTGGACAAGCGCATTCCTGTCGCGGCGGGGCTTGGGGGCGGGTCGAGCGACGCGGCCTCTTTTTTGCTTGGTATGAACCGGCTGTTTCAGCTGGGGCTTCCGCTCGTGACGCTGGTGCGTATCGGCAGGGAACTTGGAGCCGATGTCCCTTTTTTTCTGCATCAGGTTAACCAGGCCGTCGGGACGGGGCGGGGCGATTGCATTCAGCCGTTACCTGCTCAAGAACCGCTTTGGATGGTGATG
>CAZFUU010000197.1:1871-2507 GCA_964522565.1 uncultured bacterium
AAGCAGGAGGCAAAGAGTTTGGCAGAAAAAGAACAAGCCAAAGAACCGGTAAAAAAACCCGTTCAATTGACAAGAATAACTCGTTTTGCTACAATCACTTCCGATATTTTGGCCTCGGATAAAAAAAAGAGACGCAGCCGTTTTTTATGCAATGATTTATTTAAGGCGAGCAGTCAAATCAGGCCTGAATTGCTGGGAGTCAAGGCGTTGCTTGAAAATATGGGGATTCGCAATTATTTAATGTCCGGAAGCGGGCCGTCTTTTTTTAGCGTCCATCAATCTCGCGAAGCCGCGGCCGGTTTTTTCGCAGAAATGAGGAAATCCAGGCCGTCTTTCCGCGTATTTTTATGTTCTACCTGTTAAGCGCGGGCTTGCCTTCATGATTTGCAGGGATTGTTGACGGGTGTTCGTATTTGTTTTCTTTTGCGATGCCCGGTGGTGTCCGCCTCACGCGTGATGCGTGAGGACGGATCCGTCCCAGGCAAAGCCTGGGCGGAAAATGCATGCCCGCCATGCTTTATGGCGGGGCGGGTTATTGCGTTAAGAGAGTGGCTGATTTGAATATGACAATTGTTTGAGTTTTATTGCCCGGTGGTGAAATGGTATCACACTGCCCTTTGGAGGCAAGATTCCTGG
>CAZFUU010000198.1:0-2369 GCA_964522565.1 uncultured bacterium
TCATGCAATCCTGGAGAAGCTGATTGGTATCGTTATTCAGCTTGGTTTTAATATCGTTGGACAATTCATTTTCGGGCACTGCCGAATAATCCCCGATATAGCCGGAAGCGCCCATCCCGAGCCGCCACACCATTTGATGCGCAATCTGCATCGCCTGTTTGAAATCCGCCGAAACACCGCTGGTGGTTGTCCCGAATTTGAGTTTCTCTGCCACATAACTGGCGACGCATACCTTGATGTCAGCCAATAACGCCTCACGGTCCTGGATAAACCATTCTTCGCGGGGCGTCGGATGCACGACGCCTAACGACCCTTTCCGCGGAATAATCGAGGCCTTGAAGACATCGTCGCGCGGATGAAGCAGGAACGTAATCATCAGGTGCCCCGTTTCATGGTAAGCGACCATGTCTTTTTCCTTCTGGTTCATTTTAATCTTGTTTTTGATTCCCAGTTCGATTCGCTCGATCGCTTCCGTAATTTCACGATAACCCACCGCTTCCAATTCCTTGCGAGTCGCGATTAGCGCGGCTTCCTTGACGATATTCTCGATTTCAGCCGGCGACTTTCCGATGGCCTTCCGCGCCAGCACCGCGACATCAATCGACGCGTCATGTTTCACTCTGGCCAAATAGTATTCAAATACCTTCTGCCGGTCCTCGAGATTGGGGCGAACGACATAAACTTTTCGGTCAAATCTGCCGGGACGAAGCAAAGCCGGATCGAGCGAATCTTCAGCAGCGTTAGTGGCGCCTATCACCACCACGTTTTCCAGGCGGCCGCCCAAACCGTCCATTTCCGAGAGCATCTGATTCAAGGTCGAATTGGTTTCCGAACCGCCGCCGAATTGATTGAACACGCGGTTGCGGCCCATCGCGTCTAACTCATCGACAAAAATAATACATCCTCCGAACCCGTAAGCCAATTGGCGGGCTTTTTTGAACAAATTCCGGACGCGGGACGCGCCCACACCCACAAATACTTCGACAAATTCGCTGGCAGACATGGAGAGAAACGGCAGATCGGCTTCGGTCGCGATGGCTTTGGCCAGATAGGTTTTCCCGCATCCCGGAGGCCCGAGCATGAGAATTCCCCTCAAGATTTTTCCGCCGACCCGTTTCAAACGCGCGTGATCTTTGATCAGCTGAACAACTTCCCATGCCTCTTCTTTGGCGGCATCCATTCCGACCACATCCGTAAAACGGACATTAACGTCTTTGGCGCTAACATTTTTTTTGCCCATCTGCGCGAATCCGCCGCGCAAAACCACCATATAAAGATACACAAATACCACCGCATTGATGGCCATCATCAGGGTTTGAACGGGCATCGTGGCAAGCGTGATGTTGCGGTAATAACTTTCAAGCGAAGAAAGTCCCCAAACAGCCAAAACCACAAGAATCAGAACGGCACAGGCAATCAGAATCCTTGCCCGGTAATTCAGGAAATGCATTTTCCAACGTCGGTAGTAATTGCTCATCAGATAAACTCGCCATGTTTCGGCTCTTGAGGAGCCGGTTGTTCAAAACCTAATTTCTGTTTCCGGATTAAGAATACCTTCAATTTATATGCTTGTCAAGAAAGGTCGGGGTTAAATCCGTAGAAAGGAAACGCTCAACGCAAGTCCTTCTGCCGCAGCCACTTTCACCTTATTTCTTCTTATCACCCCAGGAAAACCACTGATCCCACCAGCTGCCCTTTTCCTCTTCTTTTCCTATTTTATCGTCCGGTTCAGCCGATTCATTGATTGGCTTTTTCACCATAAATTTCGCCGTGTCCTGTATTTTGAACGTGGGAGACGCCGGCCCGAGCTGGCCTTCGCGGTTCAGCATTTCTTCCGTGACGGGCACGACATTTGACTGTGTTTCTTTGACGGGATTCCTCTCAAATGACGCGCCGCCCGAACATGGAAACGCACATACTACGCACGCAAAAATCCCGGCGGTAATCAATGTCTGTTTAATCCTGTCCATAATCAATTAATACCTCATACCGGCTCAAAAATCAACTCCACGGGAAAACTTTATGGCAAACAACCCTTTAACGCCCGGGCCGTATATGACCGCTCGACGCCCAAAATTCCGTTCCGCCGGCCCTGATAAAGAATCTCTCCGCCCTGCTCTCCGCCTTCAGGACCCAAGTCAATGATATAATCCGCGCATTTGATGATTTCCAGATTGTGCTCAATGATACACAGCGAATGTCCCCGGGCAAGCAGGACATCAAAACAATTCAAAAGCGGGACAATATCGCGATAATGCAGGCCCGTTGTGGGCTCGTCAAACAAATAAAGAATATTTTTCCCGCCGCTCTGCACAAGTTCCGACGCAAGTTTCAAGCGCTGCGCTTCCCCGCCCGAAAGGGTCGTGGCG
>CAZFUU010000199.1:0-2354 GCA_964522565.1 uncultured bacterium
CCATTCGCCTTTGCGCATGCTTTCATACGCTTGCGGAATATTTCTCGCCATGGCCATCAGCATCGAAAAAGAATGTTCCGCCGTTGAAATGGTATTGCCTTCCGGCGTATTCATCACGATAATGCCCCGCTTTGTCGCCGCCGCCAAATCAACGTTGTCCACGCCGACACCGGCGCGGCCGATGATTTTAAGATTCTTGGCGCATTCCAGGACGTCTTTTGTCAATTTCGTGGCGGAACGGACAAGAATCGCATCATAATCCCCGATTATTTTTTTCAGTTCTTCCGGTTTGAGCCCGGTTTTTTCTTCGACTTCGAAATCCGGCTCCTTGCGAAGCACGTTCAATCCGCCCTCTCCCAGCTTATCGCTGACAAGAACCCGGAATTTTTTTTGCCCGCCTGACGCGTTCATTACTGCACCTTCTGCATTCCGGCTCCGGAGCGAAGCTCATCGATTGTTTCCTTAATCACGCCTGTCGCCTTCCGGACATGCTCCTCATTGACGATTCCAAAGTGACAGATTCTGAAAATCTTGCCCGTCATATCCCCCTGACCTCCGGCAAGCGTAATCCCTTTCTTGTCCCGAATGACCGACACCAGCTTCTTACCGTCAATCCCTTCCGGAACGATAATCGCCGTCACGGCATTCGAAAATTGCTTTGTAAAAAGTTCGAGGCCGAGTCCCGTCATTTGCGCGCGAGTAAATCCGGCGACCTTCGCGCATCGCTTCCAGACATTTTCCATCCCTTCTTCTTTCAGCCGCCGCAATGTCAACTGCAACCCCAGCACCAACGTCAGGGCCGGCGTATAGGGCGTATCCCAGTCGCCGAGCGATTTTCGATACGCCGCAAGGTTTAAATAATAACGCAGGCATTTGGCCGTTTCATTCAATTTCCACGCCTTTTCATTCGCGGAAAGAAAAGCCAGGCCGGGAGGAACCATCAATCCCTTTTGTGACCCGCTGACAACAACGTCAATGTTCCAGCCGTCCATTTCAAGCACGTCCGCTGCCAACCCGCTGATGGCGTCGACAATCAGAATCGCGTCGGTTTTGGAAACAACTTCCGCGATTTTTTTGATATCCGACAGGGCGCCGGTCGACGTTTCACACAACGTCGCGCAGACCGCTTTCACATCCGGATTTTTCCGAAGCGCTTCAGCAACCTCTTCGGGGGGCACCACACTTCCGTAAGGCGCTTTTAAAACCACCGGTTTCATTTGAAACGCTTTCGCCAGCGAAGTCCATCTTTCCCCGAACTTGCCGGTTTCAATCGAAATGACACAGTCCCCCGGCGACAGGAAATTAACGACGCTGGCTTCCATCGCGGCGGTTCCGGATCCTGTAAAGGTATAAACGGGATGCTTCGTGCGAAAAACAAGTTTCAAATCATTCGAGACCTCTTCGAAAAGTTTCCGGTACTGCGGCGTCCTGTGGTGGAAAATCGGCTCCGCCATGACCTGCAAAACATCATCCGGAACAATCGTGGGGCCCGGCGTTAATAATATATTCGCCTCTTTCATGTTGAACCTCTCCGGTTAAAAAGTGGGTAAAATGGTTTATTCTTTGATTTCCCGGCTGAATTGAATCACGTGATCCACAATGCCGTATTCTTTGGCTTCGGGAGCCGACATAAAATAATCGCGATCAGTATCTTTTTCGATCCGGTCGATGGGCTGTCCGGTATGTTTCACAAAAATCTGGTTCAGATGTTCTTTCAATTTCTGGATTTCCTTGGCTTGAATATTAATATCCGAAGCCGATCCCTGCGCGCCGCCCCATGGCTGGTGAATCATGACGCGTGAATGCGGCAAAGAATACCGTTTCCCCTTCGTGCCCGCGGCAAGGAGAAGCGCCCCCATGCTGGCGGCCTGTCCCACGCAATACGTGGCGACATCGCATTTGACAAACTGCATCGTATCATAAATCGCGAGCCCCGCCGTTACCGCGCCGCCCGGCGTATTGATGTAAACATTGATATCCTTGGTCGTGTCCTCCATCTGCATGAATAAAATCTGCGCAATGATCAGATTGGCGATCGTATCATCGATCGGCGTTCCCACAAAAATAATCCGGTCTTTCAACAGCCGCGAATAAATGTCATAGGCGCGTTCGCCCCTGCCTGATTGTTCAATCACCATCGGAACCAAATAACCGCTCATATTCCCTCCCGTTTTTTTCTGTCATCCAGGGACATGCCCAAACGCAACATTGAGGCCTGTTCCTGCTTCTGTTACCCGTGAGTTCTCAATACCATCCGTCAAGATTTTCTTACTTTCTGTCCGGTTTTTGTGTTTCGGCTATCTCGGCCTTGCTTTTGAGCCAATCGATCACCTTTTCGCTGACCACCTGCATTT
>CAZFUU010000200.1:0-2341 GCA_964522565.1 uncultured bacterium
CTGCCGTGACAAAACTTGATGAATACAAAGCCAAATTGATCCCGTTTGTCAAACAGCACGCGTATCTCAAACTGGCTGAGCCCATCAAACTCGCGTCCGGGAAAATGAGCGACACCTATTTTGACGGCCGCCGCGTTACGCTTCATCCGGAAGGCATGGAACTTTTCGCGAAATGCATCCTGGAAGCATGTCCGCCCGAGTCAATCGACGCGGTCGGCGGGCCGACGATGGGCGCCGATCCGATCGCGACGGCCGTGTCGCTTATCGCGTGGATTGAGCGGAAAAAAATATTGCCGGCGTTTATTGTCCGGAAAGAATCCAAAAAGCACGGCCTTCAGAAGCAAATTGAAGGGCCGGAATTAAAGCCGGGCATGAAGGTGTTGATGGTGGAAGATGTGATTACAAGCGGCGGGTCGGTGCTCAACGCGATTTTGGCGGTGGAGGCAGTTGGCGCGAAAGTTGTACAGGTGGTTTGCCTGCTTGACCGGAACGAAGGCGGACGTGCCGCGCTTGAGAAGTACAATTACACGCCGATTTTTACGAGGGGTGAAATCGAGTGAAGTGTTTGCGTCATTTTGCTTGAAAGAAGACGAGATTGATATGTTTCAAAGGGTTACAAGCCGTTACAAAAAGTTGCGTTTGATAATCTTTGTAACCTCTTCTAACCAATCGTAATTTTTGGTAACTCGAAGGACGCACTCTCGAATCACTCCAGTCGAGCAAGCCGTAAAATCTTAACAAGGATTAACGAATGATAAACCGATGAAAAAATTTTTTATTTTTCTTGTCTTAATTTCTCTCTTTACGGCGATTTTCCACGCTGCCGCATCCGACATGCAGCGGCTCGACGGAAAAATCCTCCGGACGGACACCAAAAACCGGACATTTTTGGCGGAGTTTATTCATCCCGCGACGGGCGAAAAATTTCAGAAGGAATTTGAGGTCCGCGACAGCACCGGGTTCAAAAAGATCAAAAAACTTGAACGCGTCAAACCCGGCGACCTGGCGAGCATCGATTATAATGAAGAAGACGGAAAAGCCGTTGCGATTTACGTGGATTTGCTGCCAGCCGGCGGCGTCTCCGTGGTAACGCCGACGGAAGTTGCCTCATCGATTGCGAAGATTTTTCATCAAACAGAAAAAGGCACAGCGACGCCTTCGGGCAGGGATGCGGCGAATGAAACAAACACAAGCAAGGGGATCCTTCATTTTCAAGCCGGCGACTATCCCGAGGCGCGAGACAGTTTTTTGAAGGCCATTGAAGAAGACCCGGGCGATCCGGAACTTCATTTTTATCTGGGGCAGGCGTATCTGGCGCTTGGGCAAATGCCGGCGGCCCGGCTTGCGTTTGAAAAAACCGCCGCTCTCGACGGAAATCATCTCGGCGCGATGTACGGGCTGGGACTGGTTCTGGATGAAAATCGTTCCCCGGCGGCCGCGCGCTATTTCCGGAAAGTTATCGCGCTCGATCCGATGATGAAAGACGCGCATTTCCGGCTCGGCGCGATAGCTTACGGACGGGAGCGGTTTCGGGAAGCGGAAGACGCGTTCCGGCGTGTTGCCGTGATTGACTCTCACGATGTCACCGCGTTTTATAATCTGGGCCTTTCCCAATTGCGTCAGGGGAAACCGGAGGCGGCCAGGGAATCTTTCAGGTCGGTTTTAAAACTGGATGCGGACAATCCGGCGGCGCTTTTTCAGATGGCTTTTACATATGAATCGCAGGGTTTTTATGAGCAAGCGAGGGAATTTTACCGGAAAACAATTCGCGCGGCGCCGGATGATTTGGACGCGCGCGAACGGCTTGAGTCGCTTGAGAGGGGAATTGCACTTGGCCGCGGGCCGATTGACCAGCACCTCCATTCCCAAAACAGGCCGCCGTTCGGCTCTTCGACATCAGGTGGCGGACGAAGCGCGATGGAAACCCTGCTTCCGCAAGGAAGGTTCGGGCCTTTGCTTGGCGGCACCGGCGCGTTTGCTTCGGGGAATGAAACCCAATCATCCATTGGGCAGGGCGGCTGGCTTCAGGCGGGCTTGGCCGTGCTGGCGGAAATGATGAAGGGGCGGGAGTCGAACCAAAATTAAAATGAGTACATTGTTTATAGAAATGGAATCCTCGCTTCTCAAACAGCGGCTACCGCCGAACTCGCCTCGAGGATTCCATTTCTATAATTAATATTGGTTACAGTGGAAAGAAAGAATGGGGACAGGAATTCCCGCGGCGCCCGACACAAAACTTGACGGGTCGGTCTTGTTGTTTGGCGGAAGTTTGCCCCCGTAGGGGGCACTGTTTGAGCGCCGGGAAATCCTGTCCCCATGGCAACAGTTTTGAATTTTTTAA
>CAZFUU010000201.1:0-2334 GCA_964522565.1 uncultured bacterium
GCCCATACGCATCATCTATGCGGATAATTCGGACAGAAAACGGGATGTCTTGAGGGGATACTCGAGCCGGTAACGAAAAAATTTTTCGCTCATTTTGGCCAATTCCCTGTCCACATTAGGCGTTGTGTTGATTCTGACGGCCTGGTCAAAAGGGACGGCCTGATAATAGCGGAAAGTTTGAATCGTTGATTTGGCGAGAACAAATGAACCAGAAATTTTACGCTGGCAAGCGGAGCAGACAATCCCCCCCTGTCGCGCGTTGAAACAGGCGGATTCGATATTTTTCTCGCCGCACGCACTGCATCCGTCCATTGCCGGAAGCCAGCCCAGAAAATGCAAAAGCTTGATCTCGAAAATTCTCGCGACCTTCAACGGCTCGTGGCCCGCAAGCTGTGTCAACGCCGATAAAAATAAATCGTAGGCATCGGCTGACGTGCCGTGACTTTCGAACAGGACATCCATCAATTCCGAAAAGTAACTCGCATGGCCAAACACGTCAATTCGGTTTTTGATGGCCTGGTGGGGGTCGATTAAACTCGCTTCTTTAAGCAGATGAATATCCGAACGCAATTTTTCATAATAAACAACATGCAGGCGTGAAAGCGGTTCAAAAACCGCGGCCAGCAGCATTTTTCCCTTCCGCACGCCTTTGCACAGGATTTTGATTTTACCGTGTTCACGGCTAAAAACGGTAACGATAAGCGAGGTTTCCCTAAACGGCCTTCGCCGCAGGACAATGCCTTCAGCGCTTTGAATTGCCATATGCAAAAAGCCCTTCAATCTCTTTTGAACAGATCGCCAGAATCCGGTCCTCACGGATTTTCATCCGCCGGCGTTCCGCCGCCTGTTTGTCCTTCTCTCCGCACAGATGCAAAATCCCGTGAACAATATATCGGGCCAGTTCATGTTCGAATGACTCGCGAAAACGGCGGCATTGAACCCGCGCGCGGTTTGCCGACACAACGACTTCGCCCAGAAAATCGGCGCCAAAATCCGAAGAAAGAGGAAACGCCAGCACATCCGTCGGCCAGGGGTGTTTTAAATACTTCCGGTTCAGCCGTTTTATTTCGGCGTCCGGGGCAAATACCACTTCAACCGTTTGTTTGCCCAGACGAAGCGACTTCCGGATACCGCCCAGAAACCGCGTCAGGCGGGCGAAGTCAATGCTCAATCGTGAATCGCGGTTTGAGATCAGGAAGCCGGCATACTTATTTTTTTTCATGCACATCATATGCCCGGATAATATCCATGACAAGCCGATGGCGGACAACATCATGAGCATCCATGTAACAGAACCGGATCCCGTTGACGTTGTGAAGGATGTCCTGAATTTCGCGCAAACCGGACTTTTTACCGCTGGGAAGATCCACCTGAGTGATATCGCCGGTCACGACCGTGCGAGAAGAAAAACCGAGGCGGGTCAAAAACATTTTCATCTGTTCATACGTGCAGTTCTGCGCTTCATCCAGAATAATGAAGCTGTCATTCAATGTCCGCCCGCGCATATACGCCAGGGGCGCGACCTCAATCACCCCGCGCTCCAAATGCCTGGCCGCGTCCTCAAAATCCATCATGTCATAAAGCGCGTCATAAAGCGGCCGCAAATACGGGTTGATTTTGGCATACAAGTCGCCCGGAAGATACCCCAGGTTTTCGCCCGCTTCGACGGCGGGACGCGTCAAAATAATCCGCGCGACCTTTTTTTGCTTCAAGGCGTCAATCGCACACGCCATCGCCAGATACGTTTTCCCCGTTCCGGCCGGGCCGATTCCCACGACGATATCGTGCTCCTGAATCGCCCGTAAATATTCCTGCTGATTGCGGCTCTTGGCTTTGATCAATTTCCCGCGGTGAAAAAACGAAATCTCTCCGTGCGGCGCTTCTTCCGCGGCCGCATTCTCGCGATACGGATGCGGAGACGCCTGGAACCGGATTCTTTTCAACCCTCGGATTTTTTCAAGTTCCTGATGAAAATATTCCACGGCCTGGCTGACGTTCTTTTTGGGCCCTACAATAGACAGCCGGTGGTTTTGCGCCGAAATCCTGACCTTGAATTTTTTTTCGGCAATCCGGAGCCGTTCGTCCAAACTGCCGTAAAGCGCGACGGCTTCTTCGTCAGAAGATAATTTAATCACTTTTTCCAAGGAAAACTCCTTTCAATCGGACGATCCTGTTTAACTTTTGACCTGCAAATGAAGTTCCTTTAACTGCTTCGGATAAACCGACGAAGGTGCGTTTGTCATCAGGCAGGTCCCCTTTTGCGTTTTGGGAAACGCGATCACGTCCCGGATCGAATCAACGCCGAACAGCATCGCGCAGACGCGATCCAGTCCG
>CAZFUU010000202.1:0-2276 GCA_964522565.1 uncultured bacterium
CGCTGCAGGCAGGTCTTGATGGTTTGAACATCCGCGGGCTTTTGGCCGCGAATGCCTTCTAAAATCGGAAACGCGCGGATTTCTTCAATCATGCTGAGCGCGCTCGCTTCCCGGATCGGCGCGAGCCGGAACGTTACATCCTTAAAAACCTCCACATAAGTTCCTCCAAGCCCGAACATGACCACCGGCCCGAAATGCGGATCCCGTTTCATCCCTAAAATGACTTCACGCCCCTTTTTGCCCATGGCCTGAACCAAAATTCCGTCAATCCGGGCTTTGGGAACATGTGTTTTGACTTTTTTCATAATATCTTCATATGCCCACTTGACTTCGCGCTCATCCTGTAAATTCACCTGGACCCCGCCGACATCAAATTTATGAACGATATCCGGAGAAATAACTTTCATCGCGATTGGAAAACCGATTTCATACGCCTTATGCCCGGCTTCTTCGGCGCTTTTGGCCAACCCATAGGGCAAAATGGGCAGTCCGTAAGCTCTAAAGATTTCCATTGATTCATCAACAGCCAGCAGGCGAATGCCGTTTTTCTTCGCGGTTTCGATAATATTTTTGGCAACCGACGGTTTGGCGCTGAACTTTTCGACTTTCGTTCGCGGCCGCTCACCCCAGACACGAAAGCGGTTCATCGCGCTCAGCGCGCGCGCGGCTTCTTCCGGGAATTTATACTGCGGAATATGATGTTCCTCCAGAATCTTGACACCCAGCATCACATCCACCGAGCCCATAAAACACGCGAATAACGTTTTTTTTGTCTTTTTGCTGACATTGACAATCACTTCGGCCGTTTCCGTAATTTCGGTCATGGCCTGGGGCGTCAAAATGACAACAACGCTGTCCACATTGGGGTCTTTTAACACGCCCAGCAGCGCATGCTGATAGCGGTCGTGCAGGGCGTCCCCGATCACGTCAACCGGGTTCGTCACATTCGCCGTTGCCGGCAATACTTTTTTCAATTCTTCCTGGGTTTCTTTCGTTAACTCAGCCATCTCAACGCCGTAATGAACGCACGCATCCGTCGCCATGATTCCCGGCCCGCCGGCGTTCGTCACAATCGCCACGCGATTGCCCTTTGGAATCGGCTGATAGGCAAAACCGCTGGCCAGATCAAACATTTCCTCCAGAGAATTCGCGCGTATGACGCCCCCCTGTTCAAAAATGGCGTCATAAATTTCGTCCGATCCCATCAACGACCCCGTGTGAGAACTGGCCGCCTTTGCTCCCTGTTCGGTGCGTCCGGATTTGATCGCGATAATCGGTTTTTTATTTTTTTGTTCGCCCGTAATTTCCCGCGTCAAATCAATAAACTCCTGCCCGTCGCATATGTCTTCCAAATACAATAAAATTACTTTTGGTTCGTCGTCATCTTTCAAATATTTCAATAGGTCAAGTTCGTTGATATCCGCCTTGTTCCCAAAACTGATGAATTTTGAAAATCCGATATTTTCACCTTTCGCATAATCCAGAACAGCCGTGCAAAGAGCGCCGCTTTGTGACAGGAACGCGATATTGCCCGGGTCGGGCATTCGCTGGGAAAAACTCGCGTTTAACATTGATTTCGGATCCGTATTGCAAATCCCGAGGCAATTGGGGCCGAGCACCGGAATTTTATGTTTCGCGGCCAGATCGGCCAGTTTCTTTTCCATGGCCGCGCCCTCTTTGCCCACTTCCTTGAACCCGGCCGTGATCACAATGATTCCTTTCACTTTTTTCTCGGCACATTCCTCAAACGCGCCCAAAACCGCCGATGAGGGAATCACCAGAACCGCAAGATCAACAGGGCCCGGAATATCGTTGATGGCGGGAAAACACTCAATGCCGTCAATGTCCTTGGCTTTCGGATTGACGGGATAAATCGATCCTTTGAATCCCCCTTGAACCAGATTGGTCATAATGGCTTTTCCGACGGAACCTTCACGGCGGGACGCGCCGACAACCGCGACACTTTTGGGATAGAACACGGGGTCTAGCGAAACTTCCTCTTTCACATTCAGCTCCTGAGTTAACATAAATTCATTACCATTTGTTTCATTGTTGTTGAAATCACCATTTATTTTTTACGCGGAGAAATCCCCCCGGCAAAAAACGGCTCCTTGAGCAAGATATGGTTGACTTCGAAGCTTTATCTTGGGCGTGGCAAAAATTCGCCAAACTCGGATTTGATTATACCAAATTCTGATTAAAATGCACTTAAAAAGCTTGCGCGGTTTTGAACAGAATTTGAAGAAAATGCCGTTATTAAAAAGCGGGGATTCTGG
>CAZFUU010000203.1:0-2232 GCA_964522565.1 uncultured bacterium
CGGCGCCGTTGAACGGATCGACTCGATTATCAAAAGGCTGTCGGGGTTTGCCCAAAAACCAAAAGAATTGAAAGCGGAATTGATTTCTGTCGAGGACGCGATTGAGTTCGCGTTGGGGATGCTCGAGAACGAATTGAAGGCAAACGGCATTCATGTCATGCGGAATTTTGCCCGGGGGCTCCCGAAAGTGATGGCGGACGTGCATTCGGCGGAGGAGGTTTTTTTTAATTTGGCCAACAACGCGAGGCAGGCGATTTTGCAGAGAAATCCCAAGGACGGGTTGATCGAAATCAGCACGCTTGCCCGTGAAAATGAAGTCGAGGTCTCGATCGGGGACAACGGCGGCGGGATTCCGGAAGAAAACCTTGAAAAAATTTTCGACCCGTTTTTCACGACGAAGGATATTACCCGGAACACGGATACCAGCGCGATCAAAGGCAGCGGGCTCGGCCTTCACCTTGTCCGGGAAATCATGCGGCAGCACAAGGGGCGGATTACCGTTGAAAGCGAATTGGGTAAAGGCACTACCTTTCATGTGTATTTTCCGGTTCCAAAAGCCGATGCAGCCGGCGCGTGAAACGATGGCGCCCGACGGCCCGGGCAGAGGATTTCTTTTTTACCCGGAACGGGTTAATTTTCAAAACGGCGAAGCCGATAGGTTAACGGGGGAGCGCGATGACTGAAGAGACGAATGCGATTTTGATGGTGGATGACGAAAAGGATATGCTGGATTTCTTTTCGGAAGCGTTCCGCCCGTACAAGCACATCCGGTTTTTTGCCGCATGGACCGCCGAGATGGCGCGGGAGATTGTGGCGCGCGAGCGCCCCAGGGTGATTTTGCTTGATTTGAAAATGCCCGATGCCAACGGCGAGGACCTGTTGAAAGAGTTTCAACGCGCGCTGCCGCTGTCAAAAATTGTGATTGTTACGGCCTGGAATGACGGCCGGACAAGAGAACGCATCTGCGAACATTTTAAAATAGACGCTTATTTTGAAAAACCCTTTGAACTTGAAAAACTCATTAACAAATCTATCGAACTGGTCATGGTGAAATAAATGAACGGCAATCCCAAGGCAAACAACAGCAAGGGAACGATATTAATGGTGGATGATGAGCCGGATGTCCTGTTTTTTCTGAGCAAAATGTTTCAGCCGCTCGGGTATCACACCATTACGGCGAACAGCGGAGTGGAAGCCCTGAAGTATATCAGGAACCTTTCCACGAAAATCAACCTGGTCCTTCTCGATCTGCGGATGCCCGAAATGCACGGGCTGACGGTTTTACGGGTGATCCGGATGGAATACCCCGATTTGCCGGTCATTGTGTTGACCGGATATGAGGAAGAGCGCAAGGAAGTCGAACAGTGGAAAGTCGAAGCGTTTATGACCAAACCCTACAGCCTTGAGGACCTGCACGGCAAAGTGGTCTCGGCGCTGAAACGGCAGGAGATGGACGCCGAGAGCAATACGCCCGCGCCCGAATTGCCGGAGGGGATGGTTCCGCGCGGCAGGATTCTCATCGTTGACGACGAGAAAGAAATTTGTGATTTGCTGAAAAGCGAGCTGGAGGATCAGGGCGGCGCGGCGAAGTTTGAGGTAAGAACAGCCACTTCCGGGGAAGCGGCCCTGAAATTGGCGCAGGAGTGGGAGCCGGACATTGCGGTGGTTGACATCAAAATGACGCACATGTGGGGCGATGAATTGATCGAGCGCTTCAAAAAGGGGGAGGCGCCTTGCCCGAAAGATTTTATTATTTTCTCGGCGATTGACGATCCGAAGGAGCGCCAGAAGCTGGCCGACAGCGGATATAAATTTGTTCCCAAGCCGCTCAATTGGGAAAAAATTATTGCAACGGTCAAGAAAAGCTGTATTCAGCTTGGGCTGGTGGGTAAGAAAACTTAGATTCCGTTGACAGTTCAATTGATTCGGTGGTTTCAAGATTTCTTTCTGAACCCCGAAGGGCGAAGAATTTCTTAATTGAATACAAAACCTTTGGCTTTGCTCCAAAGGGCGCATACTGCTTCATACAGTACTTATCAATATGGCAGGGGAAGTGTTAAGAAATACGGCCCTGCCCAAACAGTGATCCCTACGGGGTCAAACTCGCATGACCGTATTCCCCAACACTTCTTCTTGCTGGCTTCATACATTCGGTAAATCATTGGATGAACTAATGTATCTGTTTAGCTCTCTGAAGTAACGGACATGCTAACTTGTGTCATGCCCGCATGT
>CAZFUU010000204.1:0-2192 GCA_964522565.1 uncultured bacterium
TCACCAAATCCCCTTGTCAATCATGTTGTAAAATCGAGTAAATAAATAATCCGAATCATGCGGCCCCGGCGAATTTTCCGGGTGATACTGCACCGAAAAAACCGGATACTTCCTGTGCCGGATCCCTTCCAGGGTCTTGTCATTTAAATTGATATGCGTAATCTCGACGTCGTCCGGAGAAAGCGAATTGATATCAACGCAAAAACCGTGGTTCTGGGACGTAATTTCCACCCGCCCCGTCATCATATCCTTGACCGGATGATTGCCGCCCCGATGCCCAAATTTCAATTTAAATGTCTTCCCTCCCATCGCGAGCCCAAACATCAAATGGCCGAGACAAATTCCGAAAATCGGACGTTTCCCGAAAAGTTTTTTCATTTCACTGTAAATATATCCCAGCGGCTCCGGATCACCGGGCCCGTTAGAATAAAAAACCGCGTCAGGAGACATTTTTAGAATTTCATCGGCGGTCGTTGCGGCGGGCACCACCTGCACTTTAAAACCGTGCTGATTGAGTTTTCTCAAAATGTTCCGCTTAATCCCGCAGTCGACACATACAACGGAATATTTCTTTGAAACAGTAGTGGCGCCCGGCCATGAAAATTCACCGGAAATGGTCTCATGATACTCATAGGGCTTTTCGCAAGTCACCTTTTTGACCAAATCAATTCCCACAATACTTTGTGAGGCCTTCGCTTTTTCAACCAGCCGCTTCGTGTCCGGATCGACCGAGGAGATGACTCCACGTTGCGCGCCGAAATCCCGCAAGTGCTTCACGAGCTTCCGGGTGTCAACCTGATGAATCCCTATGACTTTGTTTTTCTTTAAATACTGCTCCAGAGAAGTTTCTGCCCGCCAGTTGCTGACAACCGGGCTCAATTCCCGAATGATCAACCCTTCCGCCCACGGCCGTGAAGATTCGACGTCAATCCGGTTTACGCCATAATTCCCGATGTGAGGATATGTCATGGTAACCATCTGACCCGCGTATGAAGGATCCGTGAGAATTTCCTGATAGCCAGACAGGCACGTATTAAAAACAACCTCGCCGAAGGCCTCCCCGTTAAAACCGAAATGCGCACCTTCCAGAACAAAACCGTCTTCCAATGCTAAAATTGCTTTTTTCATAACCTCCCGCTTACTCGAATTGCCAGAGCCGGCCCCGGCAAATCGTGGCAACCGCCTTTCCTTTAAGTTTTTTTCCGATGAAACATGAGTTTCTTGATTTGGACAAAAATTTTGCCGGATCAACGATCCACTCCTCATTCAAGTCAACCAAGGTCAAATTCGCCTCCGTTCCCTGCTTGATTTCTCCGAATCCATCCGGCAATTTCAGGATTTCAGCGGGACGGGTGGACATTCTGAGAACGATGGACTTTAAATCAAGTTTTCCGGCATGATACAACTCCGTCAAGACAACGCCGACCGCCGTTTCAATCCCGACGACCCCGACCGCCGCGTCCTGGAATTCGACCATTTTTTCTTCCTGCGTGTGCGGCGCATGGTCCGTCGCGATGGCGTCTATCGTTCCGTCCGCAAGCCCCTCCACCATGGCCTGCCGGTCATCTTCCGTGCGGAGCGGAGGAATCATTTTAAAATTGGTGTCATAAGCTGAAACGGCTTCATCGGTCAGCGCGAAGTGATGCGGCGTCACGTCACACGTCACCGGAACGCCGTTTTGCTTTGCCAATCGAATCATCGTTACCGATTTCCTGGTGGAAATATGCGTCACATGAAGCCGCGCTTTCGTCATTTCCGCTAAAATCAGGTCCCGCCCGACCGCGACTTCTTCGCTGGCTCGCGGAATCCCGTGAAGCCCCAAACGAGTAGAGACAATCCCTTCGTTCATCACGCCGCGCCCCGTCAACCGTTTGTCTTCACAGTGGCTAATGACGGTAAGGCCGAGCATCGAGGCATATTCAAGCGCCCGCCGCATCAAAAGCGAGTCGCCCACCCAGCTTCCGTCATCGCTGACCGCCCACGCGCCCGCGCGCTTCAGATCCGCCATTTCCGAAAGCTCTTTGCCGGCCCGCTCCTTGGTTACCGCAGCCGCCGGAAAAACATGGAACGGAACTTCATTCGCTTTCCTGATGATGTTGTCGATGACGCTTCGATGATCGCAAGGCGGTTCGGTGTTCGGCATCGTCACGACCGCGACAAATCCGCCTTTGAGCGCGGCGTTTGCCCCGCTT
>CAZFUU010000205.1:0-2035 GCA_964522565.1 uncultured bacterium
AAAGAATCGCGCTGGCCGGAAAAAATATGAAAATGAAATAAACAATCGTAATGGATGAAATCCCGAACCAGATTAAAACAGACCGAATCAAGCTCACCTCTCATTTCCTTGCTCGCGCCGCTCACCCAGCCCATTCCTTGATAGCAAGCGCCACGACTTCCCGTTCGCTCGGATAACACATTTGCGCCAAAACCTTCGAAACCGGAACCCATTCCGCGCGTTTGACTTCATTGTCATGGTCATCAAGCGACCCGCCGCGGTAATTCATTAAAAAAAAATGCACCGTTTTCATGATGCGTTTTTTTGAATCCTGGTCAAAAAAAGAATACCGAATCGCCCGCAAAGGGCTTTCGATTTGAGCGAGAATTCCCGTCTCTTCACGGACTTCGCGCGTCGCGGCTTCCTCGTCGCTTTCGCCTTTTTCGATATGGCCCTTGGGAAGGCACCACAGGTCACGCCCATGCGCGTTTCTTAAAATCAGGCATACGGAGGGCTCCGAAGGCGTTTGGCGAAACACGACCCCGCCGGCGGATACTTGCGTTTCCGTCAGCGGCGAATCACCGGCACGTTGATTGGAAAAAGAAGAACTCATGACTCACCTGCGGTTCAAAGCGGTTCATTTTTCATGAAATCAATTTTTTCCTGAGATCCTCATCCTGCGAGCCGGAAGATAAATCGGACGAATAACCGGATGACAAATCCCAGTCAACATCATAAAAATCATCACTCACTGACGGCCCCGGATCCAGCGGTTCCGCTTCAAGCGCGTCTGCTGAATAGGATTTCAATTTTTCCCAGGTTTGAGGCCCGCAAATACCGTCCGGTTTCAGATCGTGCGATTCCTGGAATTTCCGGATCGCCTCGCGGGTTTTCTTTCCAAATATTCCGTCGATGCTTCCGTCGTAGACCCCGGCCGCTTTTAACGCTTCCTGAATCTTGAGTGCGTCTAGCCCATGCTTGATCACTTCCCTGGGTTCACGCTTGTTTTCCGCCTGGGCATACAAACCAGGCCCCCCGCACGTTAAAACCCACGCGCTCAATAATACAAAAATTATTCCGCCCGTTCTCAAATATTTTTTCATTGTTCGTTTTTCTCCTTTTGCTGTAATTCCCAATATTTTGCGTAACTAAAAAGCTGATAAAAAGCGCCGTTGGCCGCAAGCATCAGGCCGATCACCCCGTCCCGATAACCCCGTTGAAGCACATATGCCTTGAAAAAACGATGGAACATTTTCCGGAATAGTGTCAAGACGCCGATCTTCCGTTTTTCCCGGAACCATTTGCGGGATTCGAAATCCGTCTGAAAATTAAGCTTCCCGATCATGTTGGAAAAATCGTCGAGCGCCAGATGGATCAATTCGCCTTTTAACCGCCCCCGCCGCCCCGCCAAAACACAGCCGGGATGAAATTCTTCTTCCTTGTAGCGAAATTCCGATTTTTTAAACAGCTTGGTTTTTGCGTTGGGATACCAGCCACCGTGGCGGATCCAGTAACTTCCGATATAATTCCGGTGCGCGATGTCGTAACCGTTAAATTCCGGCCCTTTGGCAATCAATTCCTGCAGTTCGGCTGCCAATTCGGGCGTAACGCGTTCGTCGGAATCCAAACTCAAAATATAATCATGACGCGCCTGATCATACGCGAAATTCCGTTGCACGCCTTCGAGGTCCCATTTGCGGTGAAAAATGCGGTTCGTGTGGCGTTTCGCGATTTCAACGGTGTGGTCCGTGCTCATGTCGTCAACAACGACAATGTCGTCCGCCCACGCCACGCTTTTGAGCGAATCTTCCAATTTCGCCTGCGAATTGTGCGTCAGGATAACTACCGAAACCGGTGTTTTGTTCATACGCCAAAACTTGCCTGAATCAGGCCTTCCAGTTTCTCAAACGGTTGGAACCCGACCACCTGATTGACCGTTTGGCCGTCTTTGAAAAAGACAAGCGTCGGAATCCCCTGCACGCCAAATTGCTGCGGGATTTCGGAATTATCATCCACGTTCACTTTCGCCACCTTGATTTTTCCTTCATAGGCATCC
>CAZFUU010000206.1:0-2031 GCA_964522565.1 uncultured bacterium
GCCATACCCCTTTCCCGCTCCGGGTTTGCACAAACTCTCACCGCCCTCATGGGAACCTGTAATAATTTTATCGATTACCTGGCCTATCTCTCCGCCGACGCCCACCACGACTTTGATGCCGGCTTCGGCAAATAAACCCAAAGCCCTTTGCCCCATGCCTCCGGCAACGATAACATTTACGCCGTGGTCACGCAGAAACTGCGGAAGAAATCCCGGATGATGCCCGGGATTTTCCATGATGGTTTTATTCACCACCTTACTTCCCTCAATTTCCACGAAAGTGAACGAAGGACAACGCCCAAAATGTTCAGACACAGAATTCCCATCCGTCGAAATAGCTATTTTCAAAATCAACCTCCCAAGGATTTTCTTTGCCTTATAAAATCTAATCCTTTTTGTTCCTTGCCGATTTTTACTTTTGATCTTCCTTTGCGGATTCCAGTTCCTGAAGCCGCGCATGAATAGCTTTCAATTCCTGTTCCATGAACTGCGCTTCTTCTTTCAATGCTTCTGTTTCCGTTTGAGCAGAAACATGATAAGGATAAGCCGCATTAACAGGAACCCCAGCCCATCGCCAACCGAGACCACGCCCCCATCCGCGTCCAAATCCACGCCCCCAGCCACGGCCATAACCAAAACCGCCACGGCCAAAAGCCGGATTTGAAAATCCGGGGGTTGCATACCCCGCACAAATTCCCGCGCCTCTCCCTGTCATCGGGCCCATTCCCGCGGGCCCTGTTCCATCTCCTCTTGGCATTTTAATACCCTCCTTTGCTGGCCTTTATTGAAAATGATTTTCAATATAAGGCAAAAAAATATATCCGCTCAGTCCCGATTTTTACATTTTTCGCACAAACCGTAAAACTCAATCACATGATCCTCTATTTTGAAATTGAATTTTTTCGCCAATCCTTTTTCCGTCTTTTTTAACAACTCGAGCTCATCTTCGATAAAATCCCGGTAATCAATCACCCGGTTGCAGGACGTGCAAACCAAATGGTGGTGGTGATCTTCGGCTTTGGAGCCGCGAATCATTTCATAGCGCGCCCGCCCGTCCCCAAAATCATGGCGTGCGAGAAGGTTCATTTCTTCCAGCAGGTCAAGCGTCCTGTAAACCGTCGTGAGACCGATGGCCGGATACCTTCGCCTGACAGAGTTAAAAATATCCTCGGCGCTCAAATGTTCATTGCTGCGCTGAACGATTTCCAGAATCATTTCGCGGGGCGCAGTAAAACGCCTCCCGCATCCGCGCAATCTGCCGCAAAACCAGGGCGGCCCGTTTCCGTCTCTTCGGGGCATTGTCCGTCTTTCCTTATTGCAAGTGATTTTCAATAATAATAACCGGTGAGTCCGTTGATGTCAAGAAAAAGAAGAATTTGCCGGCGATGACGATATCGCCCTTAAAGAAAACTTTTAAATTTCCTTAACGCGCGACCGCCGCCAGATTTTGAGGCAACAAGCTCTGAAAAGTCAGGTGTTCTCCGGTTTCCGGATGAGTCAATTGCAAAAAGCAGGCATGCAAGCCCATCCGCCGGGCAGGATTTACCGTACTGCCGTATTTCTGGTCTCCGATGATGGGATGGCCGATGTCGGCCAGGTGTACCCGGATTTGATTCTTCCGGCCGGTCTCCATCAGAACTTCAACCAGTGAATAAATCCCGTTTCCGCGGATCAGTTTGTAATGCGTCACCGCGTGTTTTGAAGATCCGGTTTCCCGCGAAACGCTGTAAACCCGTTTGAACTTGTCTTCCGCAAGATAACTTTCGACAGAACCTTCGGGCGGTTTTGGCGCCCCCGTGACCACAGCATAATATTTTTTTATGACACTGCCCCAGTTTTTTTGCAAAGTTGTTTTAGCGAGTTCGCTTTTCGCGAAAACGACCAGCCCGGACGTTTCGCGGTCGATCCGGTGCACAATAAAAATCCTGCCCCTGCCTTCCGGAGACGAACAACGCACATAATCCGTCAATTCATGATATGCGGTATGAATTTTATCACGGTCGGTACCCATCGTAAGAAGCCCCGCGGGCT
>CAZFUU010000207.1:0-1991 GCA_964522565.1 uncultured bacterium
GAAGCAAAGATAATTCCTGCCGGACAAGTTGTTTCGGCTTTTTTGAGAGTGCTGTTCGCTCATACAGCATCCCGCCGATCTTCTTTCGCAATGTCCTCACATTCCAATGCTCCAAACGGCACATTTCGGCATAAAAATCCCGCTTCAACGGATCTTCAAGGGGAATCAAGGCAATGAAATGCGTCCATGTCAATTGTCGTATCAGCGATACGACAATCTTCTCATCGGTAAAAACCTCGAAAAACTGGATCATCCGGCGCAGATTCTTCTCGGAAAAACTATGCCCGTAATCACCTGTTAATTGTCTCGACAGTATCGCGATAATTCTTTCTCCATAACCGGCTCGTTTATTTCTCAAAACATCTTGTTTAATCCGCTTGCCAATTTGCCAATACAACATCACGAGAGAGGAATTAACGGTCTGCGCCACAAAACTTCGCGCAGATTCAATGAGTGAACGGATGTCGCTCAGCAGTGTTTTATCCGGCTTAAGCGTTTTGGCAGCCGGAACTATTGCGGTATTTGACAGCCGATTCTTCATTGCAATTACCTCATAACATGAGAATTCTCAAAAACAACTGTTTACCAATACGCAAGACGATAGGGACGGGTCTTGAAACCAATGGAAACAGAGAACCGTCCCTGACACGCTATTTTGCAACACTTCGTAACCATTTGTAACCTTTCGCAACCATTGGTAACCATTCATTTCGGCAACCTGATTTCGACGCGCGTCCCTTTGCCTTTCCGGCTTTCAATCACAATTTTCCCTTCATGCTGAGCGACAATCTTTTGCGCCAGCGCCAGCCCCAGCCCGGTGCCTCCCTGCCGGCCTGTCTTGAACGGATGAAACAGGACAGGGTGAATTTTCGGATCAATGCCGTCGCCGGAATCCTCTACTGAAATAACGGCATCTTCGCCGTCCAAATAAACATCAACGGTCAGGCGGCCCGAGTGAAATCCCTGGAGCCGGCAATCGGGACGTTTTGCCTGTTTGGCGGATATGGCCTGAAATCCGTTAACGAGGACGTTCATCAATGCCTGCTTGAGGCATTCCGGGTCGGCCGTGATCCCGATTTTTTTCCCACGGTAGGCATTCACAATCCCAACATCGGAAGAATATTCCGGTTGATGGCAAACAAGCGTCAGCACCTGGTCGAGAAATTTTTCGGCGTCAAATGTTTCCGGCCGGAGTTTCAGCACGCGCGAGTAGTCCAGAAGCCCGCCGAAAATCCGGCTGATCCGCGAGGATTCCTCGACAATGGCCGTCATCAGGCGGGATTGGGTCTCCGTCATCGCGGTTTTCAAATGATTCGACAAGAGCTCAACGCCGCCGCTGATGGAGGCAAGCGGATTTCTGATTTCATGGGCGATGCTGGAAGCCGCCTCTCCCAAAGCGACCAGCCGCTCCTGTTCCCGCATCTGGGCTTCCAGCCGCCTGATGTTATGCGAAAAATAATACGTCAGAAGCGCGATCAGAAAAAACACGGTGAACCGGACGTAGGAAGCGTAAAACAGGTAAATCTCCCCCTTTTTTTCTCCGGCAACGAAAAATTCGGCTGGAATCAGCGCCGCAAACAAATACCCTTCGCTGAGCATCACCGTTCCGATAAAAAAAAGCCCGCTTGCCACCGCGAACAAAAAGGTGGCGGACGGCGCAAGGACGATTGCCGAGCTGATAATCGTCAGGACGTAAATATTGGCGAAGACGCTGTCGACGCCGCCCATGTAATAAACCAGCACGCTTTCCAGCACAAGGTCCATCGCAAGCTGGACATAAGCCAGCATCCGCAGCGCCCTGCCCGAAAGCCACCAGAGGACATACACAAAGCTGAAAATCGCGATGGCGGCGATGATGGCGTAAAAAACGGTCGGATTGATTTTGAACACGTATTGAATGCAAAAAAGCAGTAGCGTGGCAATAAAAAGGCGGGCGACCATCAATGTCCGCAGATTTTCGTCCGCGACGATGATCACATCTCCGCCTTTTC
>CAZFUU010000208.1:0-1889 GCA_964522565.1 uncultured bacterium
GCCGCACGGTAAAATCCGTTTTTAAACATCTCACTTTCTGGCGGGAATTCTAAATCAACCATGGATAAAGTCTTTCGGCTCACTGCGGGCGGCGAGCATTTCTCGCATTTCCGGCCAGAACTCCGCCATCTGCTGGAACAAAGCGGGCTTAACGATAAACAAACCGCGGACGTCCTGTTGGCTGTCCAAGAGGTGCTGACTAATATTTTCCGGCATGGCTACCAGGGGAAACCGGGACAAATTAATGTTTCTTTTCGAAACGAACCGGACCTGATTTTGCTCACTGTCCAGGATTTTGGGGAAAAATTCGACCTTACCCGGGTCCCAAATCCAAAACTTCCGCCAGTCGATCCGGGAGGGCTTGGCATTTATTTTGTCAAAACCGTCATGGATAAGGTAGAATATGATGATACATCCGAAGAAGGAAATCTTTTACGTCTAATCAAATTGAAAACAATGAAAAATTCCAAAGAGGTTTAACCATGAAAATCAATCAAAAACTGAAGGACGAGATTGAACATCTTGAGCTGTCCGGCGACCTTGATTTTCACAGTTCGCCCGATTTAAGAGACAAACTTCAAGATATTTTCAACCGTCAGGCGCGAAAAATTATTGTTAACTTAAGGAAAGTCCCTTATATCGACAGCTCCGGGCTCGCGACCTTCGTCGAAGCACTTCAGAAAATAAAACGCTTTGGCGGCAAACTCATTTTAGCGGAACTTGTTCCGGCCGTTCGTGGCGTTTTTGAAATCGCCAAACTGGATAAAGTGTTTTCAATCGTTGATTCTGAAAATGAAGCGTTCGAGGCCATTTCACAATGAGTGAGCCCGTCAAAACACCTTCTTCCAAGCTACGGCTTTTGTTTGGGCGGATCGGACAAAATGTCCTGATGTTTTTTGTCGGGACCGGCCGTCTTTTCAGCCTTTTTGGACAAGTGCTGAAAGTTTTCACAACGGCGTTCACCCAAAAAAAAGCTATAAAGGCCGAACACGTCTTTCAACAAATGGTCATCATGGGCGTTGACTCGCTCGGCATTGTCTGCCTCGTCGGAGCCGCCGTCGGAATGGTGCTGGCCCTGCAAGCGGCTTATCAATTACGCCAGTTTGACGCCGTTCTGTATACGGGCGCGCTCGTCAGTGTCTCTATGGCGCGGGAACTGGGGCCTCTGGTTGCTGCGATTTTAATTTCGGGGCGTGTGGGGGCAAGAATGGCGGCCGAACTCGGGACGATGAAGACTCAGGAAGAAATTGACGCACTGACAACAATGGGACTCAATTCCGTCCGTTATTTAATCGCGCCGCGCTGCCTCGCCCTGATCGCCGTGCTTCCCTGTTTAACCGTTATCGCCGTGCTGATGGGAATGGCCGGAGGATTTTTTGTCGGAACTGTTGCCGTGGGGATTGACCCTTATTTATACATCGCCAAGAATTTTGATGCACTCGTTCTGAAAGATATTTATACCGGCCTGATTAAAAGCGTCGTGTTCGCGGTTTTGATTGCGTTGGTGAGCTGTCAGCAGGGGCTTTCCGTTGAAGGGGGCGCGGAAGGAGTCGGGAAAGCGACCACGCAGGCGGTTGTCATTTCCATTATTCTGATTATCATTTCAGACTGTCTTGCGACAGCGATTTTTTATTATGTTTTTCCATAAACCAGCGTGCAAAAACCTACAAAATGGCCTGATATGACCGACGCGGTTAGAAATATTATTCAAGTAAACCATCTTGTCAAATTTTTTGACGGGCGCGCGGTGCTGGATGGTATCAATCTGGAGATTCCGGAAGGCAAAATCACCGTCATCATGGGCGGTTCGGGATGCGGCAAAAGCACGCTCTTGCGGCATCTGGTAGGGCTTCTAACCCCCACCGAAGGAGCGGTCATCATCGACAGTG
>CAZFUU010000209.1:0-1847 GCA_964522565.1 uncultured bacterium
GTGCGCGACTGGGCATGGAACACACATGGCGAATCTTCGGCTCCCGCGACGGTTGCCGGGACGGGTTTCGCGCTGACGGCGTATGGCGTCGGGGTTGAACGCGGATGGATTTCCCGTAACCAGGCAATCCAGATGGCCCGTCGCGCTGTCCGCGCGATCAAAGATGAAATTCCGCATGAGCGCGGATTTTATTATCATTTTTTAAATTTCAGGACCGGGGCGCGCAGCGGCACATCTGAACTTTCCCCTGTTGATACGGCATTGGCGCTGGCAGGGATTATGTTTGCTTCCGAGTATTTTAGTGACGGTGAGATATCCGCTATTTCAAAAGGGATTATCGACCGGGTGGACTGGGCTTGGATGTTAAATGGCGGGAAGTTTTTCGCATTGGCATGGTCTCCGGAAAACGGCTTTGAAAAGAGAAGATGGGGGCATTTTGACGAAGGACTGCTGATGTATTTGCTCGCGATGGGGCTTGAAAAATCCCCGGTTTCACACGACAACTGGGCGTCAATCCGGAGGCCGGTTGGAAGTTACGCGGGACATCGCGTGATTATCATGCCGCCGCTGTTTACACACCAGTACCCACACATTTGGTATGATTTTCGAAATAAAAATGACGGGTTCGCTGATTACTTTGAAAACTCCCGTCAGGCGACTCTGGCACACCGTCAGTTTGCGATTCAGGAAAGCGGAAAATTCAAGTCATACGGCACGAATTCCTGGGGGTTAACGGCTGCCGAGGGCCCGACCGGATACAAGGCGTATGGCTCCCCGCCTGGCTGGGCGGAGCATGACGGAACGATTGCGCCGACCGCGTGTGTTTCGTCCATGCCGTTTACGCCGGAAGAATCGACGGCGTGCATGCGGTATTTATATGAAACGCATAAAAAGAAATTATGGGGGCGTTACGGCTTCGGCGACTAATTTAATTTAAACGCCAACTGGTTCAATCCGAAAGTTTACGCGATTAACCAGGGGCCGATGATTCTGATGATAGAAAATTACCGAAGCGGGTTGATTTGGAATGTCATGAACCGGATTCCAGAGGTCAAACAAGCGTTCCGGCAAGCCGGTTTTCGGCCCGGAACAATGCCGTTGCCGTGGCCCGATCCGCCCGAGATGCTGGCGGTTCAAATTGACGATCCAGTTCAAATTGACGGGAACGGCGCGGACTGGCAAAAAATTACCGGTTTGAAACGGTACCGCCTGGATATTGTGGAGTCAGGTTTTGTCACCGATAAGGACGATGTTGACGCGGAGGTGGGATTTGCCTGGGATGCCGATTATTTGTATGTTTTCGCCGATGTTCGCGATGACTCACTGGTGTTGCGGAATCAAAATGACAGAATTTGGCGCGACGATCTCCTTGAATTGTTTATCGATCCGCAAAATAACGGCCTCCAGTGGGGAAGCGAATCGGATTTTCAATTAGGGTTTCGTCCGGTTCCGGAGTCCACGAAGGTTTTACAATGGTCATGGTTCAAGTCAAAAGGACAAAATCTGAACCATATTCACTCGGCCGGATGGGTTCGTGAGGACGGATATAGTATCGAAGCCGCGGTTAGCTGGAAATTTCTCGGAGTTACACCCGCCTCCGGCCTGAAAATCGGGTTATCGCCTGTTGTGAATGATGTCGACCGCGACCGGACGCACGCAAAAATCACGACTTTTTTCCGTAATGAGGATCAACCCGGCAAATTCCGGCTTTCCGTTCTTGAGTTAAAATAGCCGATTTTTTTATCGAGCGGAAAATTCATCCGGCTTTAACAGGATCCGGCGCGTCACGGAGCCCAAGCCCCAGAAAAGCAGCGAAAAATATACACCTCCCCGTTACACCTTAAATT
>CAZFUU010000210.1:0-227 GCA_964522565.1 uncultured bacterium
CGGGAAATCGCTGTATGAAGTGGGATGCGCCCGGTTGGCGTAAAGTTTTTTGACAGAATGCGGATCCGGCGGTATGATACGTCTTTTTCAAGAGGCCTGAACCGGAAGTTTACCCCGTAACACGGACAGCAGAAGGCAAGGCCAAAGCCGGCTTTCCATGTTGCGGGGTTTCTGTGACGAGGGGAAGTGTAATCATCGGATGCCGGAACCGCCGGGCGCATTGGTTT
>CAZFUU010000210.1:237-1775 GCA_964522565.1 uncultured bacterium
ATGCCGAAAAAAGAATTTGTGATTGAACATCGCGTCTATTTTAACGAAACGAACGCCATGGGAGGCGTCGTTTATTTTGCCAATTTTGTCAAATGGCAGGGGATGACGCGGGAAGAGTTTTTTGTGAAGGTGTTCCCCAACTGGAAAGAAATCATGAAGCTGGCGACCGAGGGGTTCGTCAACATGATTACGGTCGAAGAACATTCCTATTTTCGCCGGCACGCGTTTTTCGGCGATAAAATTACGATCAAGCTTCAGACAGCTCATTTGAGAAAATGCAGTTTTGACCTGCTGTTTCGCATGTACCGCAATGATGAACAGGAACTGCTTTATGAAGGGTGGCAGCGCGTGACGTTTGACGATAATCACGGAAATTTCATTCCGATTCCCGAACCCATCCGCCAATCCATTCAGGAATACGAATGCGTCGATCGCGATTATAAGAATAAAACGACGCGCAAGCAAAAAGAAGAAGAAGGCGAATAGCAGATCGGCCCTGAATCATGAATCATTTCACCTTTTCGGGGATTTGCCTTTTTGCGGCCGGATTAATTGTCGGGCTGAATTTTGTTTTTTCACCCGAATTGAAAAAGCGCATGTATGGCATTTACTGGCTCGTCATCGGGTTTTGGGGATTTTTTGTCGGGTTTCAGTTTGAGCTGTTGGAAGTCATGCCGCCGTTTTGGTGGGGATGGGTGCTTCATCTCGGCTGTGTGATGGTGCCTCCTGTTTTTCTTCACTTCGCGCTTGTTTTTTCGGAAAACCCAAGCCGCGTCAAATGGATGAGCATCGCTTACGGCTTGTCGGGGCTTTATTTGGCGTTGATTCTTTTTTCAAATTTGTTCACTTCCGAAATCATATACCGCGACACCCTGACTTATCCGAAACCCTCCTTTTTGTATCCGGTTTATATCGTTTCTTTCCAGGTCATGGCGCTTCTGGGAGTTATCGAGCTGTGGAAATATAGGGAACGTTTGTCTTCGTCAAAAGCCAGAATGTGGCTGTATATTTTCCTCGCGACCCAGGTTGTTGCGCATATCGGAGCGATGGATAACTACCTGATCATGTATGACATCCGGATTTTTCCGCTGTATCCGTATGGATTATACGCGATTTTGCCGTATGCGCTGATAGGGAGCGCCGCAATCGTAAAAGTATTGGCCGCGGAACGCCAAGCCGCCTAAGGCAACGCCGTTAATTTCCCGTGCGATGGCCGATTACTTATCCAGAACTTCCACTTTTTTCATTTCAATTTTTGTAAGCGGTTTGTCCCGCTGATCCCGCGGCGCGTTGGCGATTTTTTTGACGACATCCATTCCGTTTGTCACTTGACCAAAAACCGAATGCCGGTCGTTGAGCCACGGCGTTGGTGTTTCCGTGATGAAGAATTGACTGCCGTTGGTATTGGGGCCCGAATTTGCCATTGAAAATACGCCCGGCTTGTCGTGGCGAAGATTCGGCGAAAATTCGTCCTCAAATTTGTAGCCCGGCCCGCCCATGCCGGTTCCTGTCGGATCGCCCGTTTGAATCATGAAACC
>CAZFUU010000211.1:0-1758 GCA_964522565.1 uncultured bacterium
AAAGCCCCGGCTGTGAAGACGGGGATGGATGGGCACGATTTTCCCGAAGGGTTTTTCCCCAAGGCCACGCCTGTGAAGGCGTGGTACGGGGTTTACTCTGTCATTCCCGCATTTTTTATCCGACACAAAGCTCGACGGATCCGCCGAGTTGTTTGGCGGAAGCGGGAATCCAGTCGAATCCGAAACCGTTTGGCGCTCAGCATTGACTTCCCTTGAACAACTTAGTGCCATTCGGACCTGTCGCTGGTTTATGCGCTGAGATCGGCCGCTGGGCCAGTACAATTTTATTGAACAGGAGCGTTTTATGAGAAATTGGATTCTCGTTTGTTTGATTTTTCTTTCCCTCGGCTTTGCCGGCTGCGTGACGACATCTTCCGGAAAATTGCATCCCAGTATTGCTGGTTTTGAAGACAGGGCGACGGCCAGCGAAGATTTGCTTAAGGAAATGGTCGCGCTCCAGCGGCGCGCGCACACAACCAACACCGTGTTTTTCATCGGCTTGGTCGCGTTGCTGATTAGTTTAAAATTCATGTTTATTTTAAGGTCCCGTGAACGGGAAGTGAAAACACCTTGAAGCTATACAAATTCAGGATAACCAATCCCCGTTAGGCAGAGCGCTTTGCGCCAAAAAAAGCCCAACGCGCTCAAGATTATCGAAAATCCGGCGTTCTATCAATGGCGCGGCGCCAAGCACTGGGTGCAAGGCACCGGGAATAAAATCGATAGCCCGGATTTTGAATGTCCAGTATAATTGCCGCAGCCGATTCATTTTCAAGGCACAATTAAACCGGGAGATCGAATGAGTTGTTTAAACCGTTTGCCCGCCCTTTTAATTTTCGGCGCGTTTGTTGCGCTTGTGGGTTTCCTTCCAAAACCGGTCTTCGCGGAACCCGGGGAAATTCTCGCCGTCCAGCTTGACGACGCGACCATCAATCCGGTCACGGCCGATTACATCATCAACGCCATTCACCGGGCCGAAAAAGAAAAATCAGAATGTATTATCATTCGCCTGGACACGCCCGGCGGGCTGTTGACGTCGACCCGCGCGATTGTCAAAAAAATACTTTCCGCGTCGGTTCCCGTCATCGTTTATGTCGCCCCGGAAGGCGCGCGTGCCGGCTCGGCCGGTGTTTTCATCACGTACGCCAGCCACGTCGCCGCGATGGCGCCGTCGACCAATATCGGAGCCGCGCATCCGGTTGACATTGGCGGCAAAGACAGGCAGAGAACCATTTGGGACGCGCTTCGGGACGCCATTGATGAATTTGTCCGGGGGAAGGGAGAGAAGGAAAAGAGCGGGGAATCTTCGAATCAAGAAGGCGAAGACGTCATGAGCGGGAAAATCCTGCAGGACACGCTGGCCTATATCCGCAGTATCGCGGCCGAACGGGGGCGCAATGTCGAATGGGGAGTCAAGAGCGTTGAAGAAAGCGCTTCGATTACCGCCGAAGAAGCCAGGCGGCTCGGGGTGATTGAACTTCTGGCCGCCGATGAACGGGATCTGATCGAACAGTTGGACGGCCGGAAAGTCACGATCGACGGAAACGAGAAAATTTTAAACACCCGCAATGTGGTGCTGAAGGAAATTCCGATGACGGCGCGCCAGCAGATTCTCAACGTGCTGGCGAATCCGAGCATCGCGTATATTTTTCTCATGCTCGGCTTTTACGGGCTTTTGTTTGAAGTGACCCATCCGGGATTCGGTGTTCCGGGCGTTTTGGGCGCGATTTTCATGATTCTCGCGTTTTTCAGTTTGCA
>CAZFUU010000212.1:0-1078 GCA_964522565.1 uncultured bacterium
ATGGATCGCCCACGCGCGGACTTCCTGTTCGCCCGCGGTTAAAAAAGTAATCAGGCCGAGCAAATGATATCCGACCCGAATCAATTGATTGAGGCCCGGCTCTTCAAGCCCGAGTTCCTTCAAATAAAGCGCGGCTTCTTCTTCGGACAGCTCGGTGAGTTCCGCTTCGACTTTTCCGCAAAGCACAACCACTTCGGAATTTTCTTTCACCGCGATTTCGCGCAACCGTTCCACCAAAGGCCCGCCTTGCGGCAGGTCGGATTCCGTGACGTTGGCGCCGTACACAACCGGTTTTTGCGTCATCAGCTGAAGCTCGCGCAAAACCGGAAGTTCTTCATCCGCCCAGACGCCTCTGCGAATCGCTTCGCCCGCTTCCAGCATTTTTTGCGCCTTTTCGCAAACGGAAATCGCGATCGCCGAGGCCTTATCGCCGCTTTTCGCGGTTTTGGCGAGGCGCTGGGCGCGGTTTGTGACCGTGTCCAAATCCTTCAGGCAAAGTTCGGTGTGAATAATGTCGATGTCGCGGGCCGGATCAACGGAACCGGAAACATGAATCACGTTCGGGTCTTCAAAACAGCGCACCACATGCAGCACCGCGTCCACTTCCTTGATATTCCCGAGGAATTGATTGCCGAGCCCTTCGCCCTGCGACGCCCCTTTCACAAGCCCCGCGATGTCGACAAATTCCACAATCGTCGGCGTGATCTTTTTCGGCTGATACATGTCGGCGAGGACTTGCAGGCGTTTGTCGGGAACCGGAACAACCCCGACGTTCGGATCGATCGTGCAAAACGGATAATTGGCGACCTGCGCGCCCGCTTTGGTCAGCGCGTTAAAAAATGTCGACTTCCCCACATTCGGAAGACCGACAATCCCGATTCGAAGCGCCATTTGCCTTATTTTCTCCTTAGTCCCGTTTAGAAACTGATTGAAAGGATGGAGTTTACCCCGTATTCCACGACATTTCAAACACAATAACAAAAAACGGGCGTATCGGCTGAAAAAAAAGAAATAAAATGCTTGACAGTATGATTTAAAATCATTATTATTATGCAAATTCTAAATGAGGTGAGCAACA
>CAZFUU010000212.1:1088-1715 GCA_964522565.1 uncultured bacterium
AAATATTTGTTTCTATGTCTTTTAATTCTGGCCGGCGCGAACGGGTTTGCGGTACCGGCCGCTCACGCGACGGGATGGACGGCGCTTCCGCACCTCCCGGCAGGGCAAAATAATTTCGCGGCGCTCCAGGCCGACCAAAACAATTTTTTCTATCTGGGGGCCGGGGGAAATATTTTTTTCTCCGATGACAGGGGAAAGAGCTGGAAGCAAATCGCCGACTTGGGGAGCAACATCCGAGTCAACGATATTTATTTTCACGGACGCGAAATATTTATTCTGACCTCTGACGGTGTTTGGAAAAAAGATGACAACCTGTCCGGATGGAAACAAATCTTCCGTCCGATCAACCTCGAAGAACGCGACGTCCTGACCATGGCTCCCCACCCCAACCGGCCGGGCACGCTTTACCTTGGCGCCAAAGGCGGGCTGTTCAAAACCGAAGACGCCGGAAAAACATGGGTGAAAATCAACCCGGCCGACAGCCGTTTTGTCCGTAAAATTGAAACCGATTTTGAAAATGACGGAATTTTTATCGCCGAAGAAAGAGGCGTCCATCGGTCGCGGCCGGGCTCTGAAAACATCGTCACCGTCTACCGGACTTTTGCGGTCTCGACCGAAACAGCCGAT
>CAZFUU010000213.1:0-1634 GCA_964522565.1 uncultured bacterium
GACGACCTCCAGTTTGTCAAAGAAGACCGCCGATTAATCGGCGTGGGCAATGTGGTTGTGACGCGCGGAGATATCGAGCTGAATGCAGACGACATCAAGCTGGATGTCGACACCAAGGAAGGGTGGGCGAGCGGGCACGTTATTCTTCAGGATGGGCCGTACCGGATGCTTTCCGGCCAGAACGCCTATTACGACTTTGAGAACAAAAAAGGGCAGTTTCAAAACGTTCGCTTCCATCAGTTCCCCTGGTATGGGTACGCGGAAGATTTGCAGCAGGTTTCACCCGACAAGCTGGTCGCTCAAAACGCATATCTGACGACCTGCGATTATCCTCATAATCATACGCATTATCATATTCAGGCCAAAGATGTCACGATCTATCCCAACGATAAAATTATTGCAAAAAATCTCACGCTTCGCGTCCTGCAAAAGCCGGTTTTTTGGTGGCCGTATATGGCCATTCCCCTGAACCGGGAATCATTCCTGGAAATGTCTGCGGGATATTCCGACCAACTCGGCGCGTATGTGCTCGCGAGCAAAAGTTTTTCGGTGACAAAGGATCTCAGCGGTAAATTCCACTTTGACTGGTACGGCAAACGCGGCTTTGGCGCGGGAGCGGATTTTAACTATCAATTCAAACATCTGGGCACTGGAGAAGCCAAAATTTACGGAATACGCGACAGGCGCTCACCCGATCAAAGAGCCGTTAATCCTTATGACGAAAAAAATATTCACCGGGCGGACCGGGGCCGCGTGAGCTGGAAGCATCAAATGAAACTGGACGACAAAACGACGATGCAGGCACAGTGGCACGAGATTAGCGACGACCGGTTTCTCCAGGACTTTTTCGAGCGGGAATACAAGGAGGAAATAGACCCTCAGTCATTCATTACCTTAACGCGCGTTGATGAAAAATACAGTATTTACACCCACCTTGAAAAAAGGACGAACCGTTTTTCGACAGTCCCGCAAAAACTGCCGGAAGTTATTTTTAACTGGACCAAGCGCCCGCTTTTCGGCACCAATTTTTACTACAGCAACGAGCAGGGATACGTAAATTTTCAGCCAACCAGGCGCTTCGCCAAAAGCGGCCCGAATACGCAGCAGTTTTATACGGCACACGAATGGTCATACCCCATGCGGATTTTGAAATTCTACAATGTCGTTCCGTATATTAATGCCAGGGATGACCTTTACACGAATGACAAAAAAAGAAATCCGGCAAACCGGTTTCTGGCGGGCGGAGGCGTTGATGTCTTGACAAAATTCTACAGGACATGGGATATGAAGGGAAATTTTGCCGGAATGGAGATCAACGGGCTTCGTCATATCGTAGTTCCGACCGTCAAATACGACAGCATTCAGTTTGCGACCAGAAAACCGACGGAGTTAATCGCGACGGGCCGCGGGAACAATCTTGGATTGCAGGATATTATCACGTTTGGGATTGAAAACCGGATTCAAACAAGAAGAGAGGTTGGCGGTAACCTCCGCCGCGTCGATCTTGTCAGCTTCAATACCTATCTGGATTTATCGTTTGGCCCCGGGAATGACACATTGCCTACCCGTGAAAATAAATTCACGGAAGCCAGAATGGAAGCCCTTTCGGTCTCTCGTAAAAGTGTGAAAAGTGT